>CAYPAE010000363.1:0-3040 GCA_964408595.1 uncultured Gemmatimonadaceae bacterium
CGCGACGATATTCCGGGCAATGAGGATCCCGTTGAGCGGGTCCGTGTGGATGTGCGGATTGCCGTCCACGTGGATGTCCCCCGCGGCTCGGCTGAGCGAGGTGGGTACCTCCAGCAGGGTGATTCCCTCATACGCCGGGACATAGCCGGGCCCGCCTTCCGAGACCCGGCGATTGCCGGCGCGGTCCAGCAGCGCCGGCACCCACAGCTCGAGGTCGAGCCCGGTGGTGACGAACAGGTCCGCGTCGCGCAGCAGCGCGACGAAGCTCGGCTTGGGCTGGACGAAGTGCGGATCCTCGTCTCCTTGCGCGATCGCGGTGACGGTGCCCTTGTCGCCCACGATCTCGCGGGCGATGGCGCCGTACGTCGGAAGGCTGGCGACCACCTTGAGCGGAGGTGCCTGGCGGTCGGTGGCGGCCGGCGTCGCCCCAGTGACACCGACGGCTAGGAGGAGCGTGGAGAGAAGCATCCGGGGAATCCTTTCGCGCCCGCGGCGCTCAATACGTCTCGTGTTTGTGGGGACCCATGGCCCACACCGCCTGAAGGCTGAGCAGGTTCCGGGTGCCGGCCACCTCGCTGTGGCCGTGCTCGCCCTGGAGTCGCAGGTACACGAACTCGCTCTGCCACCAGGTGATCGCCGGAGTGATTCGCCACTCGGTATCCTCCGGCCCGCGGGGCGCCTCCACCCAGTCGTAGCGCGCCCCGAAGATCCAGCGCTGGCTGGTGCGGGCCTGGAGGTCGAGGAAGAGGCCGTACCGGTTGGTGACCGCGGCCAGCTCCGAGGCGTGGAGCCGGTAGCCTTCGGCGCGGAACGTGACATCGCGTCGGGTCCCCGCCTCGGGCGGCCGCCAGGTCAGACGGAAATCGAGACCCAGGAGCCGGCTCCGAAGGTCGGCATCGCTGTTGTTGCCGCCGGTGGCAGTGAAGCCGAGCTGCGCGTAGGTCCCGCGGGAAAGCTGCCAGAAGTTTTGCAGCCGCCCGAGCAACGTCGGTTGGCGGCCGCCGGCGTACAGGGGCTCGCTCTCCGAGGTCGTGCCTTGGAGGGTCAGCTCGTGCGTGCCGCCGGCGATGGAAAGCGGCAACACGCTGTACAGCGACAACCCCACCCCGCTCAGCCCCTCCTCCCCGAGAAACCGCTGGTAGACCAGTGGATACTCTCCCTCGGGAAGCGCGTGGAGGTGCCACCGGTTGAGCTCGCCGAGCGGTTGGCGGAACAGTCCCAGATCGGCCCGGATCCGGCCCGGTAGCCCGCTCCAGTAGATGTAGCCCTCCTCCACCCCGAACACCTCGTCCTCGAAGGTGAGGAAGATCTTGGTCTTCGAGTAGGGATCGAGCGCCGACTGGAAGGAGAACTCGAACTCGCGGGCGACTCCGTTGTCGCGCTGGGGGCCTTGGTCGCGGGCCACCAGGCGAATGTCGCCGGTGGCGCTGATCTCCGGGTTGAGCAAATTGGCGTTCTTGGGGCCGGCCACCGTAGCCTGAGGTGCCCCGGGCGTGCTGTCGCCGGCGTTGGCGCCGCCGGGCTTCGATGGCGCTCCGGCTGCCGCATCGGCGGCAGCTCGAAGCCCGGCGAGCTCGTCGGTCGTGTCCTGCGCCTGGACCGCCGCCGGCGCGCCGGGCGTTGCGCATCGGGAGCCGCGTAAGGCCTCGAGGCGCAGGGTGAGGCGCCGCAGAGCGGCGGCAAGGCTGTCGGTTCGCGCCTCGCCGGTCATCTCCGGGACCGCGAGAGTGGGTTCGCTCGGGCAAAGCCCCGCCTCGAGGGAGTCGAGCCGGCCGGCCATCCGCTGGAGGGCGGCAGAAATGGAGTCTGCCCGGCCGGACTGGCGCTCCTGGCCCCACCCGATTGCGGGCAGGAATAGCAGCGTGACGGCCGCGCACCAGGCCGCACGAAATTCGCGCATACACGTCTCCGGTCACGTGAAATGTCGACTGAGGGTTGGACCGATCCTCAGCGCGAGACGACTGCGAATGTCAGAGGGTGTTCAGGCGATGCGAGGGGGCGCGCGCGGTCTTGGAAGAAGCCTGAGGTCGGCGGAAGGAAGCACCGAGTCGGGTGCGCCGAGGCGGGCGTGATAGGTGATCCCGGTGACTCGAATCGCGGGTTCGAACCCCACGGTCTCCGGAGCCGGGGGCACTGCCGTTCCCTGCCGGCAATAATCACCGTGCCCATCGGAAGCGTCGGCGGCTTCGAAATGCGGGTGGAAGGAGTACGAGGTCGGACGTGCGTGAAAGAGCGCCACGTCGAGCAAAGGCATCCCGCCTCCGCCGCTGAGCAGCAGGGAAGCGAGCGCGACCGCCTTCAGGCGCACCAGCCAGGTGCGGGTCATACCTCAAGGTAACATGGTCGGTGCCGCGGATTGTCCATTTTCGCGCTCCGCCAAACGCCTAGTTACTATCCAAGCCGTTTACTCAGACCCGGGGGAAGCTGTGAAGTACCTGTGCCTGGTGTATCACGAGGAGAAGACGCTGGACGCCCTGCCCAAGACCGAGTGGGACGGCCTGGTGGCCGACTCCCTGGACCTCAGGGAGGAGCTCCTGAGGAGCGGTCACGGCATCGCCGCGGAGGCTCTCCAACCGGTTCATACCGCCACCACCATTCGAGTCAGGAACGGCAAGGTATCCACCACCGACGGACCCTTCGCCGAGACGAAGGAGCAGCTGGGCGGGTTCTTCCTGATCGAGGCCGGGGACCTGGATGAGGCCATCCAGATGGCCTCGAGAATTCCCGGGGGGCGAGTGGGAAGCGTCGAGGTGCGGCCGATCAGGGACTTGACGCAGCAATAGTCCGCCATGGGACTCGTCGCCAGCCAAGCCGCGGTTTTGGCCTCAACAGACAAGTGATGGTCCTACAATAGCTTATGGTAGTTGTATAAAGCTTTGCGTCAAGTCTCAGCAGGATCTTCCGATTGCGCCCGCCCAAGCCGGACTTCAATATTCGCCCTGGGGACCACCACCCTTCGACCACGCGATGTCAACGACCTTCACCTGTCTCAACTGCGGCGAAGACGTCCGTCTCGCGGACCGCTTCTGCTCCAGGTGCG
>CAYPAE010000364.1:0-3039 GCA_964408595.1 uncultured Gemmatimonadaceae bacterium
GTCGTCTCCGAGAGGATGGTCGCGAAGAGCACCGACGCGACCAGCAACCCGAAGCCGCCCTCGACGGGGAGCAGGCCGGTAAGTCCGCGCCCCATTGTCTCCGCCAGGCCGGTCTGGAACGAGAGTACCCCGAGCGCGAACCCGCCGCCATAGAGCAGCACCACGCCCCAGTCGATCTGCGCGGCTTCCTTCCAGGTGATCGCGGGTCCGCTCTTACCGGGCAGGATGAAGAGCAGCGTGGCGCCGAGCAGCGCGGCGACTCCTTCCGGCAGGCGACGCTGGAGACCCTGATAGAGTGGACTCCCCTCGCCCCCGAGAAGGGCCACGACGCCGGGCACGACCCACAGGGCGACCGTCACGCCGAAGGCGATGGCGACCGAACGCTGGCCTCTGGTCCAGGGTCCCAGCCCCTCGCGCTCCCGGCGGATGACCTCGGCGCCCGCGGGCAGCTCGCGAACGCCGGCCGGCGCGACGGCGCTGAGGTAGAGGTACAGGAAGACGAAGAGCACGATGACGATGGGGACACCGATCATCATCCAGCTGAAGAACGCGATGTCGATCCCGAGCTGGGAGCGGATGAATCCGAGGCCGATCAGGTTGGGCGGCGTCCCCACCGGCGTGGCCAGGCCACCGACCGAGGCGGCGAACGACGTCATCAGCATGAGCCCCGTCGCATACCGCGGGTCGATGGTGACGCCTGCTCCCGGTGCCCGGAGGGCGGCGAGAATGGACAGCCCGATGCCGAACATCATCGCCGTGGTCGCGGTGTTCGAGATCCACGCCGAGATGAGCGCGGTCACGGCGCCGTAGGCGAGCAGGATCCGGCTCGGGCGCGCCCCGACCCACGGGAGCGAGAGCACCGCGTACGCCAGCCGCCGGTCGAGGCCGTGCAGGAAGATGCCGCGGGCGAGGATGAACGCGCCGATGAAGAGGAACATCAGCGGGTCGGCGAAGGGTGCGAAGACCTCCTTCGCTGGCGCGATCCGCAGCACCACGCACGCCGCCGCGCCCAGCAGTGCGGTGACCGGGAGCGGCAGGGCCTCCGTCACCCACAGCACGACCACCGCCGCGAGCACCCCGGCGAGGCGGTGCGCCTCGGGTGAGAGTCCCGGGAGAGGAAGCGCGAGCAGCGCGATGAACACCGCCGGCGCGAGGATGGACCCGACGACCCTTCGCACGCTATTCCAGGTCCGTCACGCCGACGTCCTGGTCCACGACGACACGGCCGCGGCAGCCGTAGCCGCGATAGCCCGCGATGTGGAACGGGTCGCGGTCCACCAGACGCTCCAGCGCGCCGGCTCCCCGCCGGACGCCCGACTCCAGCGCCGCTGCGCGCTCGCGCAGCTCCTCCCGCCACCCGGCGATGATTCCCCCTCGGGCTTGGCCCGCTCGACTGGTCAGAACCATTCTACCACGGTTCCGAGTCTGCAAGCGGATCGCGAGTCGGTTTCGCTCGACCTGTCCGGCACCCATGGCCGGCCGCGCGTCCCGGCGGCAAATTGGAGCGACCGCGAGGCCCACTCTCCTTTCGTAGTCTTAGCCGGAGGCATCACTCATGACGACGCCCACGCCCGGCGCTGCCCCCGCGGTCCAGTCAGGTGCCGAGCCGCTCGCGACCGGACACGTGCTGCTCTATCGCCTGTGGGACCTGGGCGACGAGATCGACCTGGAAATGGCGGACCGGCTTTTCGCGGACAGCGCGCCGGCACGCCGGCGACCGGCTCGCTTCGAGGCCCGGGCGCTGAGCATTCCGACTCCGCCGCTGGTCGTTGCCTTGGGAACCTCACGGGTCGCCCTGGGCGAGCAGTCGTTCGAGGTGGAGAGTACCGCGGCGCTCTTTGATTTCGGCGTCGTGTCCCTCCGGCTCCAGTTGTCTCTCCCTCCCTCGACGCGGTGGAGTCACCTCGTCGCTCTGGCGGGCGCACTGGCCGACCAGCCGGCGCTCGAAGCGCTGGCCCACGAGTGGCGCGATCTGCTCCTCCAGCGGGTACGACCCGCGGTCCGGCGGCTGCACATCGCCGCGACGACCGAGGACTATACCGTGGTTCGCCTCACCGGTCTAACCGATGCCGCCGGAAACCCGCACGATCCTCGGCGACTGAAGCGGCGCCAATTGGCCGAACTGCTGCTGCCGGAAGGCGCGGCCCTGGATCCGCGCACGCTGGCGTCTCTGCTGGCCCACTGCTCGAGCTACACGAGGCAGGACTTGACGGTGCTCGGCTGGGATGCCGCGCTCGTGGTCGAGCCCGATCCCAGCGACCGTGACGTCGAGCTGCTGCTGGAGTTCGCCAATGCGCAGCTCCTGGAGCTCCGAATCTACGACGACCGCCTCGACGCCGAGGTGCGCGAGATGGGCCGCCGCATTGCGGCGGCACGCCGGCGCGCGGGTTTCTTCACCCGATCCTACCGGTCGGCCCTGATCGGCCTCCTGACCGTCGTGGCCGATACGACGGAGCTGGTCGAGCGGGCGGAGAACGCATTCAAGGTCACCGACGACGTCTACCTGGGCCGGATCTACACCGAGGCCATGGCGCTCTTCCGCGCGGATGCATGGCGCGCCGACATCGCCCGGAAGCTCGAGACGCTCCGGGCCACCTACACCATGCTCCACGACGAGTCGCAGACCACTCGCGCGCATCTCCTCGAGATCGCCATCGTGCTTCTCTTCGTGCTGGACATCGCGCTCGCGCTGCTGAAAGGCTGAGCCGGGATCAAGCGGCAGGTTCGGGCGGCGCGCCGTTCGCCGCCGGCCTGGGTCGATCGTGTCACCCCGTTGCCACAGAAGCAGTTGGCCCCCCAGCATTGGGCTGGTCCCCTTTTACACCCCGATCGGGTGAGCGGTGTCACCTACAGTATGGACCTCACCCATTACTCTCGTTGAGCATCGTAGAAGCACCCGAGCCGGCCAACCACGGAGGGATACCCGATGAGAGCGATAGCCTGCAGTGCCGCGGCTTTGCTGTTGGTGTCCGTGCTTGCGTGCAACGACCGCGGCCGCCAGGACGCCTCGAACCGCATCGAGAGCGCCACCGACGAGGC
>CAYPAE010000365.1:0-3038 GCA_964408595.1 uncultured Gemmatimonadaceae bacterium
TGCCCCCTCGCTCCGCTCAGGGTGACGTTGCAGATACTGCGAGGCACTAGTCCAGCGGCCCCGGGTCGCCGCCGCAGGCCACACGGATCGCGACCTTCACCGTCTTGCCGGGCACGACGGTGTAGGGCTGGGGGTTTCCGCCCTGCACGTCGCAGAAGTCCGCGACGTCTTTCAGCGTGATCAGGTGCATGCCGGGTGCCAGGCCCTGGTACGTCTCCTCGGCATTGACCGGGATGATGCGGAGGGGCGCGCCGGCGACGGAGAGCTGGTAACCGTCTTCATCGGTCAGCGTGCCCACCGAAGTCACCACGACACGGAACCCGCCGGTGATCGGCGGAGCACAGACCACATTGAAGGTGATCTCGGCGATATCGCCGCCGCGAACGCTGACGGAGCGGGGGCTGCTGGTTCCGCTGACGGCACAGTTGTCGGCCAGGGCGAATAGGTGGACGACATGGGTCCCTTCGGGCACCGCGTCGTAGATGGTGGATCCGTTCGGCGTGACCGTGAGCGGCCGGGCGCCGTCGAGCGTGAGGAGATACTCCTCGGTCTGAGGATCGGCTCCACTGGTGATGATGTCGATCCGGATACGGCCGTCGGCGCTCGTGTCGGCCGCGATCCCGCAGCCGAGCGAGGCGGCGGCACATGCCAGCATCAGCGAGCGGAGTGCGCGCATCATCGCTCAGAGTTAGGGTTCGGTCCCGGCGCCGTCAAGCATTCCCACTTGCCCGCCCCCCGGCCCCTCTTCTACGTTAGACGTATGATTCCCTGCATGACCGCACTTCAGAAGCGCCGCACCCGCGGCGGGCGCCGACCGGCCTAGGGACGTCACGACCATCCTTCGACCTGGAAGCCCCGCCGTGCCAAGCGCAGGCGGGGCGTTTGCATTCATGGACGTACTCGAGCTGACCCGCGCCCTCGTGGCGCTGGAGACTCCAACCGGATCGGAGCAGCCCGCCATCGACCTCCTCGACGGCGTGCTCCGGCGCGCCGGGTATCGCACGGTGCGGCAGCCGGTGTCGCCCGGCCGCGACAACCTGTACGCCTACCGGGACCAGCCCGAGCTGGTCTTCTCCACCCACGTGGACACGGTGCCGCCGCACCTTCCGCTGGCGGAGGACGGAGACGCGATCCGGGGCCGGGGGAGCTGTGACGCGAAGGGTCTCGCGGCAGCGATGGTGGCCGCGGCCGAGCGGCTGGCGGGCGCGGGGGAGCGGCGGGTCGGGCTCCTGTTCGTCGTGGGCGAGGAGAACGGCTCCGACGGCGCCAAGGCGGCGGCGGACCTCGGCCCCCGGGGCCGGTTCCTGATCAACGGCGAGCCGACCGAGAACCGTCTCTCGGTGGGGCAGAAGGGCACGCTCCGGGTAGACCTGACGGCCAGCGGGCGGGCGGCGCACTCCGCGTACCCCGAGGAGGGCTCGAGCGCGATCGCGGCGCTGCTCGACACGATCGAGCGCATTCGCCGGCTGCCGCTGCCGCGGGACCCGCTGCTGGGCCAATCCACGCTCAACCTCGGGCTCATCTCCGGCGGGGTGGCACCCAACGTCATCCCGCCGCACGCCGGCGCGCAGCTCCTCGTCCGCACGGTCGAGCCCACCGACCGGCTCAAGGCCGCGATCCGCGAGCAGCTCTCACCCGGCGTGAGCGTCGCCTTTCCGGTGGAGCTGCCGTTCCACAAGGCGGGAGGCGCGCCGCCGGGGTGGGACACCACGGTCGTGAGCTACGCGAGCGACCTGCCATTCCTCGCCTCTTGGGGCGAGGGGTACCAGCTGGGACCGGGCAGCATCCGCGTCGCCCACACGGCGGAGGAGCACATCCTGAAGGCCGACCTGCTCCGGGGCGTGGACCTCTACGTCCGCCTGGCCACCGACCTGCTCGCACGCGAGGCGCCATGAGCGCGAAGATCCCGGTCTGCATTCTCGGCGCCACCGGCACGGTGGGTCAGAAGTTCGTCCGCCTGCTCGCGGAGCACCCGTGGTTCGAGGTCGCGGCCGTGGCCGCGTCATCGGCCAGCGCGGGCCGGCGCTACGGCGACGTGGTCCGCTGGCGGGAACCGGCGGACCTGTCGTCGAGGGTCGCCGGCCTCACGATCCAGGAGTGCGCGCCGCCGCTGCCCGGCGCGGTCGCGTTCTCCGCGCTCGACGCCGAGGTGGCGGGGCCGATCGAGCAGGCGTTCGCGCGGGCCGGCGCCTTCGTGGTCACCAATACCCGCACCCACCGGATGGAATCCGACGTCCCCCTCCTCATCCCGGAGGCCAACGCCGATCACCTGGTGCTGATCGACCGGCAGAAGACCGAACGGGGCTGGAGCGGTGCGATCCTGGCCAACCCCAACTGCTCCACCGCCGCGCTCGCCCTCGCCCTCGCGCCGCTGCACCAGGCGTTCGGGGTCGAGAAGCTCTTCGTCTCGACGATGCAGGCGGTCTCAGGGGCCGGCTATCCCGGCGTGCCTTCGCTCGACGTCCTCGGCAACGTCATCCCCTTTATCGGCGGCGAGGAGGAGAAGATCGAGCGCGAGTGCCGGAAGATCCTCGGCACGCTCGGACCCGCCGGCGTGGAGCCGGCGTCGTTCCCGCTGAGCGTGCACACCAACCGGGTGGCGGTGGTTGACGGGCACCTGGAGACGGTGTCCGTCGGCTTCCGCCGGCGGGTGTCGCCCGACGAGGCGGTGGCCGCGCTGCGGGAGTTCCGGGGCTCGCCCTGCGTAGCAGGCCTCCCGTCGTCCCCCAACCCGCCGGTCGAGGTGGATCCGCGCGCCGACCGGCCTCAGCCGCGGCTCGAGCTCGAGCGGGGCGGCGGCATGGCGGTGACGGTGGGCCGAGTCCGCCCCTGCCCCGTCCTGGATATCCGGATGGTCCTCCTGGGACACAACACAATCCGCGGCGCCGCCGGACAGGCGGTGCAGATCGCCGAGCTGCTGGTGGCGGACGGCCGGCTCGGCCAGCGGCCGTGATCGTCTGCAAGTTCGGCGGGACCTCGGTGGCGGACGCCGCCGCGATCCGCCGGCTCGTCGCGATCGTCGCCGCCCGCGCCGGGGA
>CAYPAE010000366.1:0-3036 GCA_964408595.1 uncultured Gemmatimonadaceae bacterium
TGGGCGTCACGATCACCAGCAGCTCGGTGCGCCGCTCGCGCACGCTCTTGGAGCGGAACAGAGCGCCCAGGATCGGGAGATCGCCCAGGATCGGGATCTTGTTGACATTGCGGATCGTCGAGTTGTCCAGCAGTCCGGCGATCGAGAGGTGCTGGCCGTCCTTCAGCTCCACCTCGGTCTCGGCCTTCCGGGTCAGCAGGCTCGGAATCACGAACCCCTCGAAGTTCAGGGCGTTGGCGAAATCGAGCGAGGAGACTTCGGGAGCCACTTTCAGCCGGATGTTGCCGTTCCGCATGATCGTCGGGGTGAAGCGGAGCCGCACGCCGAACTCGCGGAAGGCGATGGTCACCGCATTGTTCGCCCCGCCCCCCTGAATCGTGGGGTAGGGAAACTCGCCACCCGCGAGGAAGGACGCCTCCTTACCGGGAAGGGTGAGGAGATTGGGCTCAGCCAGGTCCTTGAAGTCGCCCCTGCCCCGCAGGGCGCGCAGCGTCGCGCTCAAGGAGGCTCCAGGGCTCAGCAGCGAGAAGGTGATCTGCCCGTCCGAGTTGGTGGACCCCGCCCACCGGCCGTCGTCGCTCAGCTCGTGCGGGTTGACCGTGTTGAGCGCGCTGGCGTACTCCTCGATGGCGCTTCGGGTCACCTCGGCGAAGCGGACCTGGAGCAGCACCTGGATCGCGCTCGGGATGGAGAGATTGTCGATGACGACCGCTCCGCTCCCTTTGGCGATCTCCACGGCGCGCTGCGCCGCGCTCGCGTCGCGGACCTGTCCCGACAACGTCACCGTGTTCCCCGTGGCCGACACGCTCACCTGCTGTCCGGGCAGCACCTCCTTGAGGTACCGCTCGAGCCCGGTCGCGTCCGCGGTCACCTCCACGCTGTACAGCTTCGGCGTCGCGGCGGTGCCCCAGACCAGCAGTGTCGTGACGCCGATCTCCTTGCCGCTCAACAGCACCTCGCGAGGGGAGAGAACCGTCGCTTCAGCCACGGTCGGCTCGCCGATGGAGAAGCGCTGGATCGCCCCGTCGTTCTCCAGCAGAATGGAGGCGCCCTTCGAGAGCGTCAGCACCTTCTCGGGCTGGCTGAAGATCCGCTGGGCCGACGCCGGGCCGGCGAACCCGAGGAGCAGGGCCCCCACCGCGGCGATGGCCGGGATGCGGGTCCGGCAGTGCTGGGTGACACGCGCTCGTAGACTCACGATCCTCCCCGGAGCGATGAGGTGAATGCCTGGAACCGGCTGCGTCAGAACTTGAGCAGGCTGCGCGCCCCGCCCTTGTAGACCTCCACCACGGTGGAGTCCCGTCCGGTCGGGCGGACCAGGATGCTACGGCGGGGAACTGGGCCGGCCGGGGCGGATGGACGGCCAAGTAGCCCTCCCATGCGTGCGCCGGGTGTGGTGGTGGTCGCGGTGTCGAGCGCATTCCGCAGGGCGAGCTGGATGCGCCCCTGGTTGGAGGCCAGCGCCAGGGTCTCGGCCTGTTCGGGGGTCACCAGGAGCGTGATGACGGGAACCGCGCGGGGCTTGCCGTCGCGGTCGCGTTGCACGGTCTGGCCGGCGGCGAGGGTGCGGACTTTCTGGAGCAGCACTTCGGTGGTCGGCTCCCCGGATGAGGCGTTCATGGTGAGCAGCACGTCCACCCGGGTGCCGGGGAGCACGAAGCCGGAGACGCCGACGACCTCGTCCACCTTCACGCTGACGGCGCGCATGCCGTCGGAGATGAGCACCGGGAGGCCGCCGCCGGCGCCGGTGGGTGCCAGCTTGCTCTCCAGCAACGGCTCGTTTTCCTGGACCGTGGTGATGAGCCCGCGCCCGACGGCCGCCTCGGTGGCGGCCAGGTACCCGGCGGGCAGCATGGTCCCCGGCCACTCGACCAGGCGCACGTCGCCCGGCCTGAGGACCGAGCCCACCGGCAGCTCGCGGGTGGCGACCGCGACGTATCCGGCTCGAGTTTCCGCCTCCAGCGACGGCGTATACTGCCGCAGATAGCGAAACGCCAGAATGCCGGCGGTGCCTCCCGAGGCCAGCGCCAGGACCAGAATCAACCAGGGCCGAAGCCTTCGCATCGCCACTTGCTCCTATTCGTTCCGCATGACCGCGCTGGACTTGAGCTTGACCTTGCCGTTGCCGAATGACTGACCCGCGAGGGCCATCACCGGCGCGAGCACGAAGAACTGGTACTCGACCTCCACGGTGACTGTGACCTCCTCCGAGCCCGGACCATCGCCGGCGATGACGGGAGGGTCCCCGGAGGTGACCGATCCTGCCGCCAGGGAGCGCTGCACAACAGCCTCGGCGGAATCCCTCGCGTTCCCAGACTCATGCCAGATCGCGGCTTTACGAGCTCCCTGCCGCGCCGCGTCCGTCACGACCTGGTGGATGTTCCAGGCCCGCCCGAATTCCATGATCCCCACCAACAGGAGCAGCAGGATGGGCATGACCAGAGCGGCCTCGACCAGTGCCTGGCCTCGGGTGTTTCCCAGCGCTCGCCCGACCGACCTCACCTGATCCATAGATTCGATCCTCCCCAGTACCACCAGATCAAGGCACCCACTGCAATCGGCACGCCGTAGGGAATCGCCATCGCCGCCGGAGAGGTGAGCGTCGGAGTCAGCTCACGACGAATCGGAGAGAACCAGCGACCGATCATGTAGGCGACGTTCAGCAGGACCACACGGAGGGCGCCCCGGCGGACCGCCTCGACCAGGGCGAGGACGCCGCCGAGCAGTCCGATGAGGAGGCTGGCTCCAACCAGATCCACCGGCCCCAGGAACGCGCCGGCCGCGGCCAACAGCTTCACGTCACCGCCGCCCAACGCGTTGAGGAAGAACAGAGGGACCGTCAGCAGCAGGGCCAGACCGATGCCAAGAGCACCGTCGGCCAGCGCCTCCCACCCGAGCGGCGCGCGCAACACGAGAGCGGTGGCCGCGCCGGTGACGGTCAGCGCGTTAGGAATTCGCCTCGACCGAAGGTCGAGTATGCCAGCGATCAGCATGACAGATGTAAACGCCGCGGTACTGACCGGCGACGCCCCTGGA
>CAYPAE010000367.1:0-3034 GCA_964408595.1 uncultured Gemmatimonadaceae bacterium
CACGTCGCCCACAGCCCCGACTCCGACGACGCGTTCATGTTCTACGCGCTCGCCGCCGACAAGCTCGACACCGGCGATCTCCGCTACGTCCACGAGCTGTCCGACATCGAGTCGCTGAACCAGCGCGCCCGCCGAGCCGAGCTCGAGGTGACCGCCGTCTCCATCCACGCCTACGCCTACATCTGGCGGGAGTACGCGCTGCTCGGCTCCGGCTCCTCCATGGGGGACGGCTACGGCCCACGCCTCGTGAGCACCCGGCCGTGCCCAGCCGACCCCCGGGCGGCGCTCCGCGGGCTTCGCGTCGCCGTTCCAGGGCTTCTCACCACCGCCTATCTCGCGCTCAAGCTCTACCAGCCCGATTGCGTCGCGGTCGTGGTCTCCTTCGACCAGATCGAGGGCGCGGTCCACCGGGGCGAGGTGGACGTCGGGCTCCTCATTCACGAGGGACAGCTCACCTACGGCGACACCGGCCTGCACCTCTGGGCCGACCTCGGCGCCTGGTGGCTCGAGGACACCGGGCTTCCGCTGCCGCTGGGCGGCAACGCGGTGCGCCGGGACTTGGGCGACGCCGTCATCACGCAGATCGCACGGGACCTGCGCGCGAGCATCGTCTACGCCCTCGAGCACCGGGAGCCCGCGCTGGCGCACGCCAAGCAGTTCAACCGCGGGATCGGCGACGAGCGCACCGATACCTTCGTCGGGATGTATGTGAACCGCTGGACGGTGGACTATGGCGCCCGGGGCCGGCAGGCGGTGCAGAAATTGCTTGACCGCGGCCATGAAGCGGGAGTCATTCCAGAGCGAGTGGTGGTGGATTTCGTGGATTCCACCGGTGATTGACCCCACTCCGCCCGGCTCCTAGCTTCTCAGGACACCGGAGTACTTCCTCACTCGCTCGCCGGGTTGCGAGCCCTGGCTGCCGTTTGCCCGGGCCGGGCCGGTGAAGGAGCGCACGCCCGTGAACGATGCACCCGTGACTCTCCTGGTCGTGGACGACGAGGAAGGGATCCGGAGCTCGATGCGGAAGTATCTGGTCCTCCAGGGCTACGAGGTCGCGACGGCGGCCACGGGTGAGGAGGCCCTCGAGGTGCTAGGGCGCCAGAAGGTCACCGGCATGCTGCTCGACGTGAATCTCCCGGGCATCAACGGAGTCGAGCTCGTTCCGCGGATCCTGGAGCTCGAGCCCAACATGGCGATCCTCATGCTGACGGCGGTGAACGACGCGACCAGTGCCGCACTCTGCATGCAGCGCGGCGCGCTCGACTACCTCATCAAACCCATCGATCTCGGCCACCTCGGCCGCGCCATCCAGAATGCGCTCCAGAAGCGGCACACCGTCCTCGAAGGCCAGCAGATCAATCAGTGGCTCAAGGAGGAGGTGGCGCAGCGCGTGGCCGAGAAGCGGCTGGAGCAGGCCAAACAGGAGCGGATCTCCATCGCTACCCTGGAAGCGCTGGTGAACGCGCTCGAGGCGAAGGACCCGTACCTCCGCGGACACTCGGCCCGGGTCGCCGATCTCTCCGCCAGCGTGGCGGCGCAGCTCGGCTGCCAAGACGAGCTGATCGAGGCGATCCGCACCGGCGGCCGGCTGCACGACATCGGCAAGATCGGGATCCGCGAGGAGATCCTCAACAAGCAGGGCCCGCTCACCGACGAGGAGTACGAACACGTGAAGCAGCACGTGCTCGTCGGCTCCCAGATCCTCGCGCCGCTGGTGCACTTGAAGGAAGTCATCACCTACGTCCGCAGCCACCATGAGCGGTGGGACGGCTTCGGCTATCCCGACCGCCTCGCCGGCGAGGACATTCCGCTCGGGGCTCGTGTCATCGGAACCGTCGAGATCTTCGATGCGCTCACCACGTCCCGGCCCTACCAGGAAAAGATGCTCCCCGAGGTCGCGGTCGAGCGGATGCGCGATCTCGTCGGGACCGTCCTCGATCCGGTGGTGCACCAGGCTCTGGAGACCGTGGTGACCCACCGCCAGGCGCTCGTCTTCCTCGACGACGCGACCGGCTGACCTCGGGTCTGCATCCGTGACCGAGCCAGGCGCCTCGCGTAAGGTCCTAGTGGTGGACGACGACCCGGTGATGGTCCGCCTGCTCAAGAAAATTCTCGCCGACAACGGGTTCGCCTCGGTCGCGCATGCTCCGACCGGCCGGGAGGCGCTCGAGCTCCTCGAGGGCGTGGATGTCGTCCTCCTCGACCACCAGCTCCCCGACACCACCGGCATCGAGGTCCTCGAGGCCATCCGGACCCGGCCACAGCCTCCCGCGGTCATCCTGATCACGGCGCACGGCAACGAGTCGCTTGCCGCCACGGCGCTCCGCCGAGGCGCCGACGACTATCTGGCCAAGGACGTCTCGCTCGCCGATCTGCTGCCTCAGGTGCTCGAGCGGGTCCGGCGGACCCGCGAGCTCCGGAAGGCGCTGGTCGCCGCGGAGCGCGATCTGGTCCGCGCCGAGCGGCTCGCGGCCATCGGCGAGATGACCGTCACCCTGCACCACGAGATCAACAACCCGCTGATGGCGGCCTTCGCGCACGTCGACCTGCTGCTGGCCGATCCCGCTATGGGCGCCGAAGCGCGATTGGAGACCCTCTCCAGTGTGCGAGAGGCGCTGCATCGGATCCGCGACATCATGCGCCGCATCGGGGACCTCAGGGAGATCCGGACCAAGAGCTACGCGACGGGGGTCCAGATGGTGGACCTCGACGACGTCGGCGCGACCTCGACGGTTCGGCGGGGACAGGCGTTGGTGCTGGTGACCGACGAGGACCTGGCGCGGATCGTCTCCCTGTTGCTGAAGCACGCGGGATTCGAGGTGGTGCGGGCGGGCGATGGCGCCGAGCTGGGGCGGCGCGCGGCCGGCGGCCTGGCCCGGCTGGTGGTGGCGCAAGGCGGGACCGACGCGGCGGGAGCCCATCCGCTGGGCGGGTTCGTCCCGCCGGCCAACCGGAGCTATCGGGTGGTGGCGCTGGTCTCGGGCGACGGCACGGGGGCGGTGGCCGCCGGCGCCGACCACGTCGTCGTGCTTCC
>CAYPAE010000368.1:0-2994 GCA_964408595.1 uncultured Gemmatimonadaceae bacterium
CGCGAAACCGGGATCGCCAGTGGGCCACCAAGGGCAAACTCACGCCGACGGCCGCCGCGATGGCGCGGTGGGTGTCGCCAGCCGCAGAGCGGAGCACAATCTCCGCCCGGCGCACGAGCCCCGCTGGCATCGAGGGGGAACGCTGGATCCGCTCGAGCTCGCTTCGTTCGACGGCCGACAGCACCAAGGTGAAGCCCGCAACGCGACCTCGTGGCATGGCAGCGCTCTCGAAAAGGGACGCTGCCAATATGTATCATTCATTAATGGGACACAACACTAGAATGTCCTCACGGAGGCGGCATGCCCACCGGCGGAGCGCGGGCCGGTGGCCTCGAGCTCCAAGCGATGCTCAGCACCAGCAGTCCCAGCATGACCCACACGAATACGCTGTATCCCCCGAGATAGTGGTGGGCCGTCGTGCCGACGAGGTCCCGCCCGGCCAGTCCGATGACCGCGATGCCGAGCCAGGCGCAGCGCAGGGCCCACCCGCTCCTCCACTCGATCGTGTGGGGATCCACGCAGAGGAAGGTGTAGAAGACGAACAACAACGTGACCAGGTGCGCCTTCCAGGTGATCCCGGACAGGAGATGCGCGGTGAGAAAGACGCTGCCGATCTCCCACGCCGTTATCGGTCGCCTCGCCTTCGCGAGCCGGACGAGGTGGATGAGAAAGACGCTCAGAACGGCGAGGGCCAGCGCCCGGTAGATCAGCGGGGCGGCCGATTGCAGCGACGGCAGATAGTGGTATTCGAACGGCTGAGGGGAGCCGGGGACCGTGACCGCGCGATACACCAGCGCAGCCAGATTCTGGTTGGTGTAGGAGGTGACGACCTTTCCGGCGGCGAACTCCTGTAGGAACGTGCTGTAGTATTCGACCAGATCGGTCATCCCCTGACGCGGTCCCCGCTGCACGACGGGGAGGAGGAGGCAGACCAGCCCGACCGTCAGGGCGGCCCGGAGCGCTCGCCACCCTCCTCGGATCACCGCCCACACCACGAAAAAGACCGGCGTGATCTTCACTGCCGTCGCCACTGCCGCCCACCCGGCCGATCGCTGCCGTCCCATGACAGTGCCCCGCACCGCCAGCAGGCAGAGCACGAAAGTGACCAGGTTCACCTGAAGCAGGTTCAGATTGTTCAGGATGAACTGGCCGGAGAACACCACCGCGAGAATGAGCGGGAGATGCCGGGAGGGCTCGACACCGAGCCGCTTGACGATATCCCTGGTGAGCCACGCCGCGGCCGCGACGAGCGCAACGCTTGCGACGTAGAACAGCGCGCCGGCCGCCTTGAGTGGGAATACCGCCAACACCTGAAAGAGCTGCGCGGCGAACGGGGGATAGATGAAGGTCCGCGGACCCTCACCCTGATAGAGCGGCAGCCCATGGGCGAAGTTGTACCCGGCCTGCCAAAAGACGTAGAAATCGGTCCCCACGCGCTGCTTGTCGGCTCGCGCGACCGCCAGCAGCGCCACGACGGCGGCCGCGCCGAGCAGCGCCAGCAATCGCGGCCAGCCGATCGGGAATTCCCTCCGACCGCCCGCTGGTGTCACCCTAGCCCGCCACCGCCCCCAACAACACCCCCATCCGATGCATGTAGGTGTGTTCCGCGAGCGCCCGCTGCCGGGCGCCGGCGGCGACCTGCTCGGCCCAGGCGCGATCGTGCAACGCCTCGTTGGTCAGGGTTTTGAGCTGGGCGGGGGTGCGCGCGACGAGGATCTCGGAGCCCTCGCGAAAATGGCGGTGGAGCTCGGGGCGGTGCTCCACGACCTGCGGCACACCCATCGCGGCCAGCTCGAAGAGCCGGCGGTTGCAGCCGGGATCGGCCTCGTCGCCCGCCTCATCGTAACACTGTACGTTGACCGCGACCGAGGCCCCGGTGTACGCCCGCACATAGTCGCCGTGGTCGAGCAGCTCGCCCCGGCAGTAGTCCCGCAGCTTGGTCTTCCGCCATCCGGGCCCCCAGACCGCCAAGCCGAACTCGATCAACTCGGAGAGCAGCCGCTCGCGGTGCGGCGTCGCGGTGCCGGCGAAGACCACGTTGGCGCGGAACTGGTCGCGGGAGCGCATCGGCCGGTGGACCGACGGGTCGCAGCCCGGGGGCAGATATCGCAGCGGCGGAAGGCCCACCCTCTCGGCCGTCTCCGCCACCGCGCTACCGGCGACGAACACCACGTCGTAGGCCTCGGCGAGCGCCGCGATCGAGGTATGGGTGCGGCGATCGTCGCAGAACCAGTTGACCCAGAGCGCCCCGCTCTCCCGCTTGAGCTCCGCCACCATCGGCGGCGGCAGCTGGCTGCCCTCCAGCACCAGCACGATGGCCGGGTCGGTCCGCCGGAGTGCCCGGGCGATCCGGTCGTGCAGCCCGACCCGGCGGAGCCGGCTCAGCAGGCCGCCCGGACCCATCAGGTTGAACGAGCTGACCCGGCAGCCCAGCCGCTCCAACGCGCGGCCGCGCAGCGCGGCGTGGGCGTGCATCGCCTCGTCGAACGCGCCGACGAGGAGCACGCGGGTGTTCACGACGCTTGCCGTCACCTGCGGTCACCCTCCGGTCGGAGCGAGTCGATACGAAAAAACCGGAAGGTAGCGGGAAGACTCCGGATGACAACTCCCGCGTTCAACGTCCGCGTGCTCCGACCGGGACCTCATCCTCGCGGAACTGGAGATCGTGGAGCCGCCGGTAGAGACCCCCCGCGTGGTAGAGCTCGTCGTGAGTACCCCGCTGCACCACCCGGCCCTCCTCCAGCACGACGATCTCGTCGGCATCGCGCACGGTAGCCAGGCGGTGGGCGATCACCAGCACCGTCCGCTCGCGCATCAGCCGGTCGATCGCCTGCTGCACCAGCCGCTCCGACTCGGTGTCGAGCGCGCTGGTCGCCTCGTCGAGAATGAGGATCGGGGGGTCGCGCAGCAGCGCGCGCGCGATCGCGATCCGCTGGCGCTGGCCTCCGGAGAGCCGGGTCCCGCGCTCGCCGAGCACGGTGTCGAACCCCTGGG
>CAYPAE010000369.1:0-2985 GCA_964408595.1 uncultured Gemmatimonadaceae bacterium
AAGGTGACGGTGGACCGAAGCGACTTCGCCTCGCGCTCCGATTCGCTCCGGCTCGACACCGGAGCCGGAAGCGACGGCACCCTCATCGGTGGAAGGCCCGTGCTCCGGGGACTCGGCGCGGACAGCTTCTCGATCACCGGCAACCGGATCGACCTGAAGCTCGATCAGCGGGATCTGACGTATCTGCTGGCCAAAGGCAACGGCCGCGCGATCAGCAAGGAGTGGGATCTGGTCGCGGACACCATCGCGCTCGACGTGAACCAGCGGAAGCTGGAGCAGACGCTGGCGTGGGGCGTCGGCATCCGGCCCTCCGCCACGTCGCCGAGCTATGCGATGAAGGCCGACTCCCTCGCCCTCGACACCCCGGGCCAGAAGCTTCAGGAGGTCCGGGGCTTCGGCAAGGCCTGGCTCGGCGGGACCATCCACGAGGCCACCAAGGACCGCGACTGGATTCGCGGCGACACCGTCGTGGCCCGGTTCGCCAGCCGCGACTCCGCCGGCACCCAGCGCACCGTGCTGAGCCGGATCGACGCCCGCCGGAGCGCCCAGTCCTACCACATCGAGCCGAACCAGCAGGCGCCGGCGCGTCCCTCGATCAACTACGCCCGCGGGGATGCCATCACGGTGACCATGAAGGACGGCGGCGCCGGTGGAGGCGGGGTGGATCGGGTGGACATCCGGGGCAAGGTGGACGGCATCCAGCTGGAAGCCGAGAGCGAGCCGGCCGTCGCGCCGGCGGATTCCACCCCGGGAGGAGGAGGCGCGCGATGAGCGCCCCGGAGTGGATCGCCACACTCGGCGACCGCGACCCGTCGGTCCCCATCGCGCTCGCGGCGATCACTCGCGCGGCGGGCCCCTCGGACACGGTGGATTTCGGCGACCTGGTGATGAGCTACCGGGAGGCGCACATCGCCTGCGACCGCGCGCTGCACGGGCCGGTGCATGTCCAGCTCACCGGCGACGAGGTGCGCGACCACCTCACGCGATCGGTGCTGCCCCGGCTCGCCACCGAAGGCTGGATCCTCGACGCGCCGGGCGGCGATTGGAACCCGGTCAAGCCTCGGGTCCCCTGGTGGGGGCAGACTCCGGAGGCGCGGCAGATCGTCTACGAGGCGCTGCTCGAGGCGGCGCGCCGCGCGGCCCAGCGCGCGAAGCCGGTCACCCCGCAGGCGCCCTCGGCGAGCGTGCTGGAGGGAATGGACCTGCTCAAGAGCTTCAAGGGCCGGCGGGTCGTGGACCAGGTGACGGTGCGGGTCCAACAGGGCGAGATTGTGGGACTGCTGGGCCCGAACGGGGCGGGAAAGACCACGACGTTCTACCTTATTACGGGTCTCATCCGTCCCGACGACGGCCGGGTCCTGCTCGACGGGCTCGATCTGACCCGGGCCCCGATGTACCGCCGGGCGCGCGCCGGGATCGGGTATCTCGCGCAGGAGCCTTCGATCTTCCGTAGAATGACGGTCGAGGAAAATATTCTGGCTATCCTGGAGACCCGTGACCTCGGCCGAGCCGAGCGTCACCAGCGGCTCGACCGGATGCTGGACGAGCTGTCCATCAAGCATCTCCGCCGAAGCAAGGCGTACTCCCTCAGCGGCGGGGAGCGGCGCCGGCTGGAGATCACCCGGGCGCTGGTGAGCGAGCCGAAGTTCATGCTGCTCGACGAGCCGTTCGCCGGCGTGGACCCGATCGCCGTGCACGACATTCAGACCATCGTCGCCGGGCTGCGGCATCGCGGCATCGGCGTCCTCATCACCGACCACAACGTCGAGCAGACACTCGACATCGTCGACCGGGCCTACATCATGTTCGAGGGCAAAGTGCAGGCATCGGGGAGCGTCCGTGATCTGGTCTACGACGATCGCGTCGCCCAGCTCTATCTCGGCCCCACCCTCACGGCGCGCCTCAGGGCGCGGCTCGAGGCGGTGGCATGAAGACCGGCCTCTCGCAGCACACCAGTCTCCGCCAGGAACTGCGGGTCAATCCGCGGCTGTACCAGGCGATGGACATGCTGTACATGCCGATGATGGACCTCCAGCAGCACCTCAAGCAGGAGCTGCTCTCCAACCCCTTCCTCGAGCTGCTCGAGCCCGAGGAGGAGACCCCCGAGCAGAAGGACGCGGAGCAGGAAAAGGAGCAGAAGGAGAAGGAAGAGGAGATGAACTGGGAGGAGATCCTGCTCAACGGCTTCGAGGTCGGCGGCACCCGCGAGCAGTTCGAGCAGCTCGAGTACACCGAGCCGGTGACCGTCGAGACCAAGGACCTGATCGATCACCTGCGGGAGCAGCTCCATATGCTCACGCTGAGCCCCCGGCAGCTCCTCCTCGCCGAGGAGTTCCTCGGCAACATCAACGAGGAGGGCTATCTCGCCGCGTCGCTGGAGGAGATCCTCGGCTCGGTGAACCAGCTGGTGGCGGCGCACGTGAGGGGCGAGGCGGGCGACGAGGGCGGGGAAGGACTCGAGGCCGGCGAGACCGTTGACGGCCGGCCGGATCCCGAGGCTGCCCCCGACGGCGAAGCGGGCACACCGCTGCCGGCCGACCTCCCGTCGCCGCCCTACTACTCGATGGCCGAACTCGAGGAGATGGTCGGAATCATCCAGAAGCTCGACCCACCCGGGATCGGCGCCCGCGACCTCCGCGAATGCCTCCTGATCCAGCTCCGCGAGGAGAAGGACACCGACTCGCTGACCTTCCGCCTGGTGGACGAGGCGTTCTCCGACCTGATCGCGCACCGCTGGAACGACCTCGCCAAGCGCTTTGGCGTGGAGCCGGCCTCGGTGCAGGCCGCCGCCGACGGACTGGCCAAGCTCGACCCCAAGCCGGGGCTCAAGCACTCCAGCCAGAACGACGGCTACATCATCCCCGACCTCATCGTCGACAAGATCGGCACCCGCTACCAGGTCTTCCTGAACGACACCGGGATGCCCCGGCTCCGTCTCAGCCGGTCGTACCAGGAGATCGCGCGGGACAAGAAGAAGATGACCCC
>CAYPAE010000370.1:0-2950 GCA_964408595.1 uncultured Gemmatimonadaceae bacterium
CGAGGGCCTGAACCCGCTTTGGGTTGAGGTGGAGATAGCGCGAGGCATCTTCCGTGTCCAATAGATCCATATATTCCCTCGACAGAACATCAATATCCCTTATAGTACCTTAAAATCTCATTCAAGCAAGTTCTATATCCTTCTAAAGCACCGTGGGCAGCAGTGCGACGGTTCCTCCTCGGGCTCACCATGGCTCAGTGCGCCGCCGGAGCGGCCCTCCTGAGAGCGCAGACGCCGTCCACACCGGCGGTCCGGCTCAGCGGCTACGTCCGACATCGGCGTCATGGTGGACTATGCCTTCGGCGCCGACGCTACGGTATTCGTGGGGGTGTTCAACGGAGAAGGGCAGAACCTGACTGCGAATCCGGATTCGAGCCTGCTGGTCGTCGCTCGGGCAACGGGCAGGCGGGTGCCGTACCTGACCCTCGGCGCCAATGTCGCGGATTGCGGCGGCGGGTGCGGCGGGGGACGCTGATCGCCCAGGCGCAGGTCAAGTTCTGACCCGCGAGGCTCAGGCGGTGCGCTCCGCGCTCCATTTCCGGAAGAGCTCGTCGCAGTACTCCACCTTCTCGGAGCTGAGCGTCTTCACCCGCCTGCCGTCCGCGAGAACGGCGAAGGTGCAGAATTGGGCCACGGTCGGCTTGCCGTTGGAACCGGTGCACTCGGGGACCGCCTGCTGGTTGACGATCACCCAGACCGAGCGGCCCGGGTTCTGTCGTTGCCACGTCGCGCACCGGCCGTTCAGGTCCAGGTCCACCTGAATCCCCGAGGGCTGCACCTCGATCCGACTGAGGCGCGCGGCGGAGCCTGCGCGCTTCTTGCCTTCGGTTCCGCCTGCCGGTGCTGAGTCGGCCTTCGTCCGGCCCGCGGCCGGCCGAACGAACTGCCAGGGCGTGCAGTTCTCGCGGCTGAGCCGGCCGCGAGTCATCGGGGCGACGCAGGAATAGCCGCTCGTCGTCTGTCCCGGCTCGGGCGCGGGCACCCACAGCGTGTCGGAGTGCTCGTGGGCCGGCACGGTGGCGACCCGCGAGATCTCGCCGTCGTTCACCCCGACCTCGACTCGCGCCGACTCGGCCAGCTCGGGTCCGCGCGACATGACGAGCCGCCAGTCCACCGCGACCCGCAGCGAGTCCCCATCCTGCACGATGTTGGAGCGGACGTCGATCGCCTCCACCGGCGGCGACGGCAATTTTCGGGGCCGCAACATGAGGTACCACGCTGCCAGCCCGGCCGCGATCAGAAAGAGCGACGGCACCACGAGCCGGCGGCAGCCGCCACGCTGGCCAACCGCCTCGATGTCCACGATGCCGGCTTGGCGTGCCACTACCGCCCTGCCGCGAGAACGTCAACCCCCTGCTCGAAGACGATGTCCACCGGAATGCCCTTGCTTCCGAGCCGGTCCAGGTCCCGCTGGAGTCCGGCCGGGATCGTGGCCCGCTGGGACATGAATCGGCGGACTCCTTCGTAGTCACCGTCGCCCTGATAGCGGAGGATCAGCCCGGCCATCGAGTCCACCGCGGCCCGCATCCTGGGGAAGTCCACCCGATACCGCCCGCTGGCCGAGTCGCGGGTGAATGCCCCGTGCTCCTGCAGGAACGACAGCTCGGCCGCGTTGGCCCGTCCGTGCGCGTTTGCGGCGCCGAACCGGATCGAGCGGATGATCCCCGCGAGGAAGGTGACGTAGTTGTCCTCCAGGTTCGCGTCCGCCAGCTCTCCCTGCTGCTGGAGCCGCGTGATCATGTAGAGCCCGAGGATATCCGCCTTGCCTTCCTCCAGGGCGCCCGATTGCTCCTTGAGCGCGTCGCGCACGGTCCCTTTGCCCGAGATCGTGTTCTTGACACCGAGGCCGTGGGCCACCTCGTGGAACATGACGTTGGCGAAGAAGGAGTCGAACTGGATGTTCCCCCGCTGGTCCTCCACGATCAGCTCATCGCCGATCGGCAGCAGAATGCGGTCGAACTTCGCCTGCATCGCGTTCTTGAGCTGGAGTCGGCGGGTGCCCTTCCTGAGCTGGACCTGCTCATCGTTCGGGAGGTTGATGGCGATCGTCTTGGAGCCGGCGTTGGACTGGCCGGTGTAATAGACCGCGTCGTAGGCGTTGAGATCGGAGTCGGTGCCGGGCTTCTCCCGCTTGTAGGCCTCCGGGACCGGCAGGCCGCGCTGCAGCGCCGGGAGGAGCTTCGCGTACCGAGCGAGCCGCTCGCTCCACTTCCGGTCCTTGATCAACACATACGCCTCGTGCGCCGCCTTGTAGCCGAAGAGCGCGTCGTCGTAGGTCTCGATCGGCCCGATGACGACGTCCACCCCGTTGCTCTTCATGTCCATCCAGGCGAGGTCGCTGGGCTGGTAGTCGTCGGTCTCGAGCGCACGGGCCCGGAGCTCGAGGTACCGCTTGAGTCCCTTGTCGTCGGCCAGCGTCGCCGCCTCGCGGAGCTTGGCCGCCGCCCGGCGGGAGGGCTCGGCGAACGCCTCGTGATACGGCACCGCGGCGAGCCGGCCGGACGAGTCACGCCGAACGAGCGTGTAGAGGCTCCGGAGCGATGCGCCGGTGGCCGGCGACGCCTTCGCGGCAGCCTCGAACTCCTCCTTCGTCATATCGCTCGGGTAGAACGCCGCCCCGTCCGGCCGCGGCCCGACACCGGGCACGAAGGGCTCGTTGCCGTCGAGCCGGTCCCACGGCCCGTAGTTCAGGCGGACGAACGCCCGGGTAGCGGAGTCGCTGACCGTGCCGAGCAGGGAATCGCGGCCGGGATAGACCTGCTGCCAGAAGATGGTGTCCATCTCCTGCGCGGCCTGGATGAGGAGCGGGATCATGCGCCGCTCGGGCTCACTCAGCGCGCTCAGGTCGGCGGTGAGCCGTACCGGCGTATACTGTGCGAGCTTCTGAGCGATGGTCGGCCCGGCCCCTGCCTCGGAGACCAGCGCGTCCCCCGCTTCCGACCCCCGACAC
>CAYPAE010000371.1:0-2950 GCA_964408595.1 uncultured Gemmatimonadaceae bacterium
GCGCTCGACTTCCAGGCCGACCTGATGGAACGGTTCCCACTCCTGGTCGCGCTCGTCCTCGGCGCCACCGCGGTGATGCTGTCGATCGCGTTCCGATCGGTGCTGGTGCCGATCAAGGCGATCATCATGAACACCCTGTCGGTGAGCGCCACCTTCGGGCTCATCGTGCTGGTGTTCCAGCTCGGCGTGGGCTCCCAGATCTTCGGGCTCACCGGGCCGACGTCGGCGATCTTCGTGGTGATACCGGTGCTGGTCTTTGCCGTCGTGTTCGGGCTCAGCATGGACTACGAGGTGTTCCTGCTGAGCCGGATCAAGGAGGCGTACGACCGCTCGGGCCGCAACACCGCGGCGACCATGGAGGGACTGAGCGCCACCGCCTCGGTGATCACCTCGGCCGCGCTCATCATGATCCTGGTGTTCGGGGTGTTCGCGTTCGCGCGGGTGCTGCCGATGCAGATGCTGGGATTCGGGCTCGCGGTGGCGGTGCTGCTGGATGCCACGGTGATCCGGATGGTGCTGGTGCCGGCGTTCATGCAGGCGATGGGGCGGTGGAACTGGTGGCCGGGGGGGAGGGCGCGGGGGGAGAGGCGTTAGGGGCCGAGGCCCGGGTCATGGTGACAAGCGAACCGCCCTCGAGGCGACGCGGATCAGGCCCCCCGCGAGCTGCACCACGCTCAACCCGACCAGCAGCAGCACCACTACGACAAGGACCAATCCCACGACGATCGAGCGCCGCGGCTTCGGCTCCGGCGGCAGCGGCTCATCGACCGGAATCCGATTCCCGCGGACCACGAGCGCGTACGCCGCACGCCGCTTGGCCTCCTCGTCGCTCTCACCGCGGACTGCCTCCTCCGGCAGCGGCGGCAGATCGAGTCCCGTCCCGGGCGGCCGAAACTTCGCCCGCTCGACCCACGCCACCCGAACCTCCGGATGCCGTGCGACCGGCTGCCAGCTCTGCCGCACCGAGTCGAACATCGGCGTATCGGGCCCCACCAGCGCCGCCTCGAGCGCGTCGAGCACTGCCTCGACGTCGGGAAGCTCGAAGTCACCCGCGGCAGGGTCGGAGAACCGGAATCGGTGAGTCACTTCTTCGCGTCCAGCCAATTCGCCCCCACCCCCAGGTCTACCACGAGCGGGACCCTCAGGTCAATCACATTCTCCATATGGGTCTTGACCAGCTCCCGCATCCGCTCCAGCTCCTCCGGTGGGACCTCGAACACCAGCTCGTCGTGCACCTGGAGCAGCATCCGGCTCCGCAGCCCTTCCACGCGGATGGCGCGGTGGATTCTCGTCATCGCCACCTTGATGAGGTCGGCGGCGGAGCCCTGGAGCGGGGAGTTCTGCGCGTTCCGCTCCCCGTAGGCCCGCAGGTTGAAGTTACGGTCGCGGATCTCGGGGATGTAGCGGCGGCGCTTGAGGATGGTCTCGACATAGCCCTGTTCCCGCGCCAGCGCGATCGAGCGGTCGAGGAACGCTCGCACGCCGGCGAAGCGCTCGAAGTAGCGGGCGATGAAGCTCCGCGCGTCCTCCATCGAGATGTTGAGCTGCCGGCTCAACGCGAAGGGACCCTGGCCGTAGATGGTGGCGAAGTTGATCGTCTTGGCCCGCGCCCGCATCTCCGGCGTCACCTGGTCGGAGGGGACGTTGAAGATGAGCGCCGCGGTCTGGCGGTGGATGTCGCCGCCCTGATTGAACGCCTCGATGAACACCGGGTCGCCCGAGAGGTGGGCCATCAGCCGCAGCTCGATCTGCGAGTAGTCGGCCACCAGGAAGGTCCAGCCCTCCCGCGGAATAAACCCTCGCCGGATCTCCTCGCCCCGCAGCGTGCGGACGGGGATGTTCTGGAGATTGGGATCGTTCGAGCTGAGCCGTCCCGTCGCCGCGCCGCCCTGATTGAAGTTGGTGTGGATCCGGCCGGTCCTCGGGTTGATCGTCGCGGGCAGCGTGTCCACGTACGTGCTCTTGAGCTTCTGCAGCTCGCGGTACTCCAGGATGAGGCGGGGCAGCTCGTGTCCCATCGCGGCGAGCTGCTCCAGCACGTCGGCGTCGGTGGAGGGGCCGGTCTTGGTCTTCTTGAGGACCGGGAGCTGCTGCTTCTCGAAGAGGACCGTGGCGAGCTGCCGCGGCGAGTTGAAGTTGAGGTCAACGCCCGCCACCTGAGAGATCTCGACCTCCAGCCGCCGGAGGTCGGCGCCCAGCTCTTCCCCCAGCCGGGAGAAGAGCGCGCGGTCCACGGTGATTCCCTCCCACTCCATGTCCACCAGCACCTCGACCAGCGGCAGCTCGACGTCGCGGAGGAGGTTCTCCATCTGAACTTCGCGGAGCGCCGGCGCGAAGAACTCGTGCAAGGCGAGCACGGCGGCGCTCTCGGTGCCGCAGTAGTCGGCGGCCGCGAGCACTGCGACCTCGGCGAAGGGGATCTCCGACTTTCCCTTCCCCACCACCTCCTGGTACGTCCTCATCGTGCGGCCCAGGTGCTCGAGGCACAGGTTGTCGATCGCGTGCGAGCGGCGGCCGGGGTCGAGGACGAAGCTCGCGAGCATCGTGTCGTAGGCGACGCCCGCCAGCTCCACCCCCGCGCGGCGAAGCACCTGCCAGTCGTACTTGATGTTGTGGCCGGCCTTGGGGACCGCGGGATCGGCGAGCAACGAGCGGAGCGGCGCCATCGAGGAGTCGGTGAGCGGCGGGAGGTTCGTCACCGGGTCGGGTGGCGCCATCCCCTCCCCGAGCGAGCCCAGGGCGGCGGGGTTGCGGTGGCCGAACGGGAGATACCAGACCTCGGTCGGGGTTGCCGAGAGCGAGAGACCGACGAGATCGGCGTCGCGCGGCTGCATCGAGTTGGTTTCGGCGTCGATCGCGACGAGCGGTGCGGCGCGAAGGCGCTCGACGAGGGCGGGGATGCCGGCGGGGTCGTCGATGATCTTGACCTCGAGCGTCGGACGCTCGTCGA
>CAYPAE010000372.1:0-2950 GCA_964408595.1 uncultured Gemmatimonadaceae bacterium
CGCCGGGCTCATGGCCGCAGGCACCGTCCCCTCGCAAGCCCACGCCCAAGTCGCCCCGGCCGAGTACGCGGCGAGACGTGCGGCGCTGGCCGCCCGCATCGACTCCGGGGTCGTGGTCGCCTTCGGTGCTGTGGAGCCCGTGAACTTCTGGCCGACCTTCTACCAGCTGCCGGCCTTCTACTATCTGACGGGCTTCGGCGAAGCGGACGCCGCCGTTGTGATGGTGAAGCGGAACGGCGTCGTGTCGGCGACGATGTTCGTTCCGACACGCACCGCAATGCAAGAGCGCTGGGTCGGAGCGCGGATGCGCGTCGCCGACCTCGAGGCCAAGATCGGGATTGCCGGCCGTGACATCGCTCAGCTTAGTACCACAATCGACTCCCTCGCGACCAGCGGCCTGCCCTTCTACATCGTTCCCGACGTTCAGACCGGCGACTACGCCGCGGAGGATTCGCTGACCCGGGGTGCTCGTTTCCTTTCTCAGGTTCGGGTCGCGTATCCCTGGCTGGTGATGCACTCTCTCGACGACGCGGTCGACCGACTGCGGGCGAAGAAGAGTGCCGCCGAGGTCGCCCTGCTCCGCAAGGCTGTCCAGATCAGCGTGCGGGCGCACCAGGAGGCGATGAAGGCCGCTGCCCCCGGCTGCGGCGAGAACGAGATCCAAGCGCTGCTCGAAGGGACCTTCCGCCGGTTCGGTGGGGACCGGCCGGGTTACGGGAGCATTGTCGGGTCGGGGATCAATGCCACCGTGCTGCACTACATGGAGGACGACCGCGTCATGCACAACGGCGAGCTGCTGCTCATCGACGCGGCAGCCTCATTCGCACACTACTCGGCCGACGTGACGCGCACCCTTCCCGTGAACGGCCGATTCAGCCCACAGCAGCGCGACATCTACCAGATCGTCCGCGATGCGCAGGAGGCGTTCGTCCGCCAGATCAAGCCCGGCGTCGGTTACGGGGTCGCGAACGATTCCGGGAAAGCGGTCGTGACGAAGGGTCTGCTTCGCCTTGGGCTGATCCAATCAGCCGACGCGACCATCGACCCACCGGCCGGCATGAAGTGTCCGCCTACCGGCTGCCTCCAAAGCCAACTCTACGCGCTGCACGGCTTCGGGGGCCACGGAATCGGGCTCGAAGTGCACGATCCAGCGCAGTACTACGAGGGGAACCATGAGTTCGGGGTGGGAGACGTCTTCACCGTCGAGCCGGGGCTCTATGTCAGCCCGGACCTGCTCCGGAGCCTGCCCGACACGCCGAGGAATCGGACGATGCTGGCGAAGGTCCGGCCGGCGGTCGAGAAGTACAAAGGCATCGGCGTCCGAATCGAGGATGACTACGCGCTGACCGCCACCGGCCTCGACTGGCTCTCGGCCGGGGTGCCCCGAGAGATCCCCGAGGTCGAGGCACTGATGCGGCAACGCGAGCCCGAGCTCGCCGGGGGCGGGAGCTGCGGACGTCCGAGCATCTGAAATTCGGTCCTACCGTTGCGGTTGCGCTTCTCCGGTCCCGAGCTGCTCGAGCAACTCGCCGAGCCGCCGGAATTCCTCCCCGTATCGAGCCCAGTCGATTTCCCGCTGCGCCTGGAGCGCGGCCTGGTAGCGGCGCCGTGCCTCGGCGACCAGTGCCCTGACCCCGGAATCCGCCGTCTCCGGCTTGGCGGCGACCGCCGGTGCCGGCTGACCTCGCGGCCCGCTGGGGCCGCCGAAGAGCTCGGTCAGGGCGCCCTCCAGGGTCTCCCGCATCACCACCTGGTTCTGATAGGCGACGATCACACGCTTCAGCTCGGGAATCCGCCCGCCTTCCGCCTGGAGGTAGAGCGGCTGGACGTACAGCAGCGACTCCTCGATCGGGATCACCAGCAGGTCGCCCCGGATCACCCGGGAGCCCCGCTGGTCCCACAGCGAGACCTGGCGGGACACCTCCGTGTTCTGGTTGATCCGGTTCTCGATCTGCTGAGGACCGAACACGAGACTCTGCCGGGAGAGCCGGTACACCCGCAGCTTCCCGTAGACGTCGCCGTCGTTCCGGGCCACCATCCAGGCCGCCAGGTTGTCCTTCCCCCGCGGTGTGAAGGGCACCATGTAGATGAACTCGGCCCTCGATTCTTCCGGCAGGCGCATGATGATGTGTCGCATGAACGGCACGGCCCCATCGGACTCGGCGACGGTGGGGATCTGCCACTGGTCCTCCCGGTGGTAGAAATCCTCCGGCGCGTCCATATGGTAAGTCGTATAGAGGCTGGTCTGGACCCGGTAGATGTCGTCCGGGTACCGGATGTGAGCGCGCAGGTCGGCCGGCATGCTGTCCAGGGGAACGAAGATGCCGGGGAAGATGCGCGCCCAGGTCCGGATCAGCGGATCGGCGGGGGCGCTCAGGTACGCGGTCAAAGAACCGTCGTAGGCGTCGATCACGAGCTTGACGCTGTTCCGCATGTAGGTGGTGCCGTCGGTGAGCCGCTGGGCATAGGGATAGCGGTCCGAGGTGGTGTAGGCATCGGCGATCCACTTGAGCGTGCCGTCGGCCGCGATCACCAGGTAGGGGTCGCGATCGAACCGGAGGAAGGGTAGCGCCTTCCTGGCTCTGGCCGTGATGTCGCGGTGATAGAGCACCCGGCTGTCGTTGGTGATGTCCTGCGAGAACAGGATCTTCGAGGAGCGGAAGCGCGCGGCGAGTATGGCCCGGCGGAGCAGGTTTCCGACCCGGACGCCGCCCGTGCCCTCGTACGCGGCATAGACGTTCGCCTCGCCGGAGGGGTGGTCGAACTCCCGCTGCCGCGTGTTCACGAAGACGTACTCGTTGGCGAGCTCGCCGTAGTAGATCTGCGGGCGGGTGACCCGGAGCGACACGGTCGAGACCGGCGGCAGGTCCTTGACGAACAGCACCGGGAGGCCTTCGGTGGTCACCTGGTTGACGGGGCCGAGGGTGAGCCCCATCCCGTGGGTGAAGGT
>CAYPAE010000373.1:0-2946 GCA_964408595.1 uncultured Gemmatimonadaceae bacterium
GCCGAGGGCGCAGCCCGCCTCCACGATGATTCCCGGGACCGCCCGGCTTCCAGGCGGCGGACCGCGCGCTCGAGGTCGGCCAGAGGGTCGTAGCCGAGGTAGGTGAGGCGGCGCCTCCGGACCTCCCGGACCGTCGAAGAGGCGGTGACGACGGACCACGTCTCCCGGAGCCTCCTGGGGATCACGGCGCAACCGCCGCGTGGTTCACCGCCCACCCCGCCCATCGCTGGGCCTCATCGATCGACGCGGCGCGGTATACGCCCGGAGCCCGCCCGGTCCAGATGTCGAGGAACCGAGTGAGCTTGCCGTAGCTGTTGTCCAGCACGGCATGCGGGATGCCGAGCAGAAGGCTCAGGATGTGCGCGTGAAGCCGGTCCGTGATCACGACCCTGCCGGACGCCAACAGCCGGCGGCCGCGAGCCAGCCGCGCGCGTGCGGCGGCATCGTACCGTGCGTACCGCATCCCGCCACTGGAGGGCCACCCGCGACGGAAGGCCTGGGCGGTGCCGAGGGCCCGGTGCACCCGGACCGAGAACCGGCTTTCGACCAGCCAGTCGGCCACCCGGGAGGTGTGGTTGGGCAGTCCGGTCGCGGTAGCCAGGGCGCGCTCCCTGTCGGTGCGCATGAGGTAGAGCACATCCACATCGGGCGCTCCGGCCCGGTCCAGGGGGCCGAGGAACAGCGCCATGTCGGGGCAGAGGCCGATCTCGCAGTCGAAGTGCGCCGCCGCGAACTCGTAGGAGGCCCGATCCCGAACGAAGAGCCGGAATGCCCCGTGGCTCGCGATCGCGCGCGCGGTACGCGCGGTCCCGCCCGGATCGCCGAAATGAATCGACTGGGGAAGCTGGACGATCGCCCGGTCGGGGAATCGCTGAAGCAGATGCTCCCGGAACTCCTGGTGCCGTGGCCACAGGTCGCCGAAGTTCCCCCCGCCGTGAATGAAGATCGGCCCCTCGGGCGCGGACGCCCTGAGCGCGGCCTCGGAGTAGTCGCCCAGCGACGCCACATACCTCGGCACCATGCCACGGTGCTCGCGAAAGTACACGCTCGTTCCGAGGGCGATGGCGGAGTCGCCGACGTTGCCGTGATCCGGGAAACCGACCAGGCTGAACGGCGCGTCACTCCCCACGCACCGGAGCTCCGCGGCGGCGGACTCCTGGAGCCGCCGGATCAGCTCCTCCCGCTCGATCCCATCCCGGTGCTCGATCATCGGCGGTCTCACCCGCTTACGCGCCAGCGCCGGACAACGTCGCCGGCCCGCGGGGGAGCAGCAGCCTGAGGTCTCGGATCTGCTCCAGGACGAACCTGCGGGCGAAGAGGAGCAGCGCCGCCCCGTAGACCGCCGCCCCGGTGCAGATCATGAAGGCCAGAAAAACCCCGCGATGCTGGAATCGGCTGCCCACGAAGTGGTCCAGCGCGAGGAGCACGGCTGCCATGAGCGAGGCCGTCAGAAACGCCGGAGCGATCGCGCCCAGCGTCGCGCCGTAGCCGAGGCCGCTGTAGCGCTTGAACACCAGCATCTGCACCGGCAGGAGCAGGTATGCCCGGAGGACGTACGCCGCGGCTATCGCGATCAGTCCGAACGGCGCGGCGGCCAGGGTCATCGCGACGGTGAGCGCGAGCTGGAGCCCCGCGATTCTCGCCAACGTCCCCGACCGCCCAAGCGTGGCGAGTGCCGGCCCGGCGAACCGGTTCAAGGTGAACGGCACCACCATGAAGCCGAGCACCTGGGCGATCCTCGCGCTCTCGGTCCACTGCCCGCCGAAGATGAGCGGGATGGCGTCGGGCGCGAGAACGGCGAACCCGATGATCGCCGGAAAAGCGAGCGCCGAGCTCACGGCCAGGATGCGGAGGTACGCCTTCCGAAACATGGGCAGGTCGTCCTGCAGGCGGGTCAAGGCGGGAAGCGATACCTGGGAGAACGGCAGGATCACTCCCACAGAGATGAGGTCCATCGTCCGCCAGGCGGTCCGATAGACGCCGACGGCCGCGGTTCCGATCAGACGGCCGATGATGAGATCCTGCACCCGGACGAGGGCGGTGAACAGAAGGCTCGTGATCGTCATGCTCGCGCTGAAGCCCGCCAGGTCGCGGAGTATCCTGGAGGAGTACCGCCTGCCCGGCACCCAGCGGTACGCCTGCCAAGCCATGGCGGTCCCCGCCATCTCCGCCACGCCGCGCTGTACGACGAGGCTCCAGGCGCCCCACCCGGCGTACGCGGCCGCCAGGGCGGCCGCGCCGCCGAGCACCCCGCTCACCACCGAGCGGGACGCCATGGACTTGTGACCGAAGTCCCGCAGCTTGAGGGTGATGTGAGTCGCCCCCGCGGCCGTCACCGGGAGGATCAGGGCCAGCGCCGTGAGCAGCGGCGCGGCCGCCGGCGCGCCGACCGCCGCCGCGACCGGACGGGCGACCAGCACCGTCACCGCCGCGACCAGGCACGACAGGCCGAGCGTGGACCAGAACACGGTGTCCGCCATCTCGGCCGACACCTGCTTGGCGCGGGAGAGCGCGTTCACCAGCCCGGCGGTGGGGAGAACCTTCCCGAACTCCGCGAACGCCACCGCGAGGGCGAAAACGCCGAACGCCGCCGGTCCCAGCTTGCGCGCGAGCACGGCGAAAACCACGAACGAGAGGAGGTAGTCGGACCCGGTGCGGACGATGGTCCAGAGGATGGACTTCGCCGTTTTTCGCTTGAGGTCGAACCGCCGGCTCCGCGCCTCGCCGGCCACCGCGGCGTTGAAGGCGGGACTGGCCCCCCCATCGAGCGGCTCGTCGAACTCGCCGTGGGGGAGCGTCATGGTCCCACCGGCGCCGCCGCCGCGAACCGGCCCACCTCCGTCAGTCTCCGAAGCCGCTGCCGAAGCCGGAGGGCGCGGTCGGTCATCTTCGACCGGTAGCGCCTCCCCCGCAGGCGAGCCGGGATCTCGAAAGGCTCGAAGCGGG
>CAYPAE010000374.1:0-2926 GCA_964408595.1 uncultured Gemmatimonadaceae bacterium
TCCGGAGATCGTCGCCACTATCGGCCTTTCGGTCCCGTTCACCTCGACACCGACCGCGTCGAGCGTCAGCGTGCCGGTGGTGTCGCTCTTGCTGTCCGACGGCTTGATCGCGGTCACCTTGAGGACGACCTTCGAGCCCGCCGGAATCACGGTGCGGCCGCTGGCGTCCTTCACGTCGCTCGCCACGGTCGCGGTGATCTCGTCGCCTACCTTGTTCTTACGAGACCGGATCTCGGCGTCGGTCGTGGCCGTGATCGCGGTCCCCGCGGCGAGCGCGGGTGCAGCCGCCGGAGCGGGCGCCGGTGCAGGCGCGGCCACTGGCGCGGGTGCGGCCGGCTGAGGCTTCGGTGCCGCGGGCTTAGGCTTCGGCGCTGGTTTCGGCGCCACGGGGGCCGGAGCGGGAGCTGGCTCCTCCGCGGCTGGCGCCGGTTCCGCCGCGGGCTGGTCGTTCAGCTCCGCCGAGGTGTCCACCGGCGCGAGCTGGAGATCGCGGCTCAGACTGTCGGCCGTGGCGACATCCCGGCGCTCGCCACCACCGCACGCCGCCAGGCCCGCGAGCGCCAGCACCGTGAGAAGCGTTCTCGTCATCAGTTCCCTCCTTCGAGTGTGACTTGCCCGGGTCTCTCGGGCCGGTGACATTGCATTCAAGCATATGCACGAACTGCGGTCCCTGCTGCCCTTCCTGAGGCCCTACCTCCGAACGTACGCCCTCGGGCTCGCCCTGGTCGTCATCTCCAACTTCTTCGCCGCGCTCGGGCCCCGGTTCTTGCAGCACGGGATCGACGCACTGCGAGCGCAGGAAGCGTTCCGCGAGGTGCAGGTCGCCGTCGCCCTGCTCGTCGGCGTCGCCCTGGCCGGCGGGGTGGCCCGCTACGGCATGCGCGAGCTGCTCAATAGCGGCAGCCGCCGTGTCGAAACGGATCTCCGGGACCGGCTCTACCAGCATCTTCAGCGGATGTCGGCCGAATTCTACGACCGATACCCCACCGGCGATGTGATGGCCCGCACCACCAACGATCTTCTGGCGGTCAGGATGGTGGCGGGACCGGCGCTCATGTACTTGGTGGATACTAGCATCCGGACACTCCTGATTGCACCCGCGATGCTGGCGATCAGCCCTCGCCTGACCCTGCTCGCCTTCCTGCCCCTCCTGGGACTCCCGGTGATCATGGTCTCCCTGGGCGGGCTGGTCCACCGCAGGTCCCAGGCCATCCAGGCCCACTTCAGCGATCTCACCAGCCACGCGCACGAGAACCTCTCCGGAGTGCGGGTGGTCCGGGCGTATCGCCAGGAGGACGCCGAGGTCGCCCATTTCCGCGACCTCAGCGAGGAGTACCTGCGGCGGAACCTGAGCCTGGCCCGGGTGCAGGGGCTCTTCTTTCCGCTGCTCACCCTGATGGGGGGGCTGAGCGCCATCGCCGTCCTCTATATGGGCGGCCAGCTCGTCATGTCCGGCCAGGTTACGGTGGGCCAGTTCGTGGCCTTCGGGGTGTATCTCGCGATGCTGGTGTGGCCGATGATCGCCCTGGGATGGGCGGTGAACCTGGTGCAGCGCGGCGCGGCGTCTATGGCCCGCATCAACCAGCTGTTTCGAGAGCGGCCGGCGATCACCAGCCCGGCCGCGTCGTCGCCCCTTCCGCCGGCGCGGAGCGGGCGCGGCGTGGAGTTCGACGGGGTTTGGTTCCGCTACCCGGGCACGGTGGAGCGAGGCTGGGTCCTCCGGGACGTGAGCTTCAAGGTCGAAGCCGGCAGGTCGCTTGCGATCGTGGGGCCGACCGGGTCCGGGAAGTCCACTCTGGTGGACATGATCGTCCGTTCCCACGACCCGACCCGGGGAGCCGTAACACTCGATGGGATCGACGTCCGCCAGCTCGACCTCGGGGCTCTGCGCCGCGCCGTGGGCTTCGTGCCGCAGGAGACGTTCCTCTTCGGAGGGACGCTACGTGAGAACGTGCTGCTGGGCGCGGCCGACGACGGCCGCCTCGAGCGGGTGGCCGAGGTCAGTCAGCTGGCGGAGGCGCTTCCGTCGTTGCCGCATGGGTTCGATACCATGCTGGGCGAGCGCGGCATCAATCTCTCGGGCGGACAGAAGCAGCGCACCGCGATCGCGCGGGCACTGGCGCAGGATCCGCCGGTTTTCGTCCTCGACGACGCCTTGAGCGCGGTGGACGCGCAGACCGAGGCCAAGATCCTGGCCGCGCTGCGCGGGGCGCTCAGCGGGCGGACCAGCATCATCGTCTCCCATCGGCTGGCCGCGGTGCGCGACGCGGATTGGATCCTGGTGCTCGACGACGGACGGATCGTCGAGGAAGGCGTCCATGCCGACCTCATCGCGCGCGGCGGCCGCTACTGGGAGCTCCTGCGGCGGCAGCAGCTCGAGGAGGAGCTCGAGGAGGAGAGCGTGGGTGGGGGGTAGGGCCTGGCTCGAGTGCGTGTTCCTGATCGCGTGGGTACTGCTCGGGGTGCCCCAGGTAGCACGTCATCCCGAGCAAGTAATACCTCATCCCGACAGCACCGACTGGCGCCGTCTCGCCCGCGACATCCACGCCGAGACCAACGGCCTCCGCCGCGACCCCGCCGGCTATGCCGAGCACCTCGAGCGCATCCTGCGTCGATTCGAAGGGAAGCTCCTCGAGCGCCCCGGAAGGCCGCACCTGCGCACCGAGGAAGGGGCGGCCGCGGTTCGGGAGGCCGTCGCCTCGCTCAAGGCCCGCCGGCCGATGGCCCCACTCCGCTGGTCCAAGGGCCTCACCGCCGCCGCCGCCGATCACGTCAGGGACCAGGGCCCGATCGGCGGCCTCGAGCACCGGGGCACCGACAACAGCGACCCGGCTCGCCGGGCGAACCGCCATGGCCGCTGGGTTCAAGCGATGGCGGAGAACATCGCGTACGGAGAGAATCCCGCGCGCGAGGTCGTGATCCAGCT
>CAYPAE010000375.1:0-2915 GCA_964408595.1 uncultured Gemmatimonadaceae bacterium
GACCACCATTGTCACCCTGAGCGAAGCGAAGGGGCCGAAGGGCGGCACTCGGCCCCTTCGCTCCGCTCAGGGTGACAATCGCTGCGTCGCCGACGCGCTGCCAGTGGATCGCCGAGATCGCCCGGCACAGCGCGGCCCACCCCCGCTCGTCGGTCGCCAGGGCGACGGTCTCTTCGTCGTCGGTGACCAGATGCGCGCCAAGGATTGGGCGCACGCCCGCGGCATCACAGGCCCGCTGGAATTCGATCGCGCCGTAGACGCCGTTGGTGTCGGTGCAGCCGAGCGCCCGATAGCCCCGCTCCGCGGCGGCGCCGGCGAGTACTTCCGGGCTCGACACGCCGATTCCGAAGGAGAAGTGGGAATGGGTGTGGAGATGGATCACGATCGTGCCTGGTTTCGGTTTTTATTCGGGTCACCAACCCGAATGTACCCCCAGGATCGTGACCGTCAAGCGGCCGCGCAGAATGCCTCGGCACGCGCCAGCGCGGCACCGGAGTCAGGACGGCAGCGGTCCGGCGACCGACACGACAAGTTCATCGGCGCCAGCGGGTTAGCTAGAGCATCCGCGAGCCGAGCGGAGCGCCCCACAATCCTTGCGGTAGAAACCCGGCAGTCACCGATCCCGGAGTTACCCCGCATGCTCGCCCGTCTCCACGCTCAGCTTCACGAAATCCGCCTCGACCTGCGCGGCAGGTGGTTGCGACACCGAGAGCGATCGGCGCTCCGCAGTCTCGGCGAGGAGATCGCGCGGACGGAAGCCGGCGGGACCGGCGCGCTCGCGCGATTGACGGCGGAGATCGCCGAAGGGGAGCGTCGGTGCGCCGCGCTCGCGGCCGGGGGCCGGGCGTCCCTGGAGGCGGATCGCGCCGACCTGCACGTGGTCGCCGCGTGGGTGAGGCCGGTAGTCCTCCTGCGAGGCGGGTGCACCCGGCTGGTGCTGCGGCACCGGCAGTCGCTCGAGCGCCGGGCGCTCCGGCCGCGCTTCGAGGCGCTGGGCGAACTGGCGATGAAGTCGGCCGAGTCCGCCACTCCCACGGGTGCCCGCTCGCAGCTCGGGCGCGACGTCGCCGCGGTCCGGGGCGAGCTCGCCGCCGCGACCGGCGAGCGCGAGCGGAGGGTCGCGCAGCTCGGTGGCCACGGGCTCCCGGTCTGGACCGCGCGAGCGGGCACCGAGGCGGTGGGCTTCGGGCGAGCGGTCCTGGCGCAGCTTCGCTCCCACCTCATGCCGAAGGCGCCCGCGCTCGTGGGCCTCGCCATCGGATGGTGGATCGCCAACACCTACACCGATTCACACCTCCGCTCGGTGCTTCGATCGGTGGGCATTGGAAGCGGAGGGACCCGCCTCGTCAGCTCGTCCACCTACGAGGCGATGAGCTTCTGGCTCCCGCTGCTCGCGGCGGCGTTGTGCGCGTATCTGGGGGAGCGGTTGAGGGCGTATTACACCGGGCGGTAGGCTGGTCGCCACCGGCGGCGGCTCCTATCTTTGAGATTCCCTCCCGCAGGCGCACGCCGTGACCGACGAACTCCTTCGTACGCTTCAGACGGCGATCGGCCCGGGCTACGTCATCGAGCGGGAGCTGGGCGGCGGAGGCATGTCCCGAGTGTTCCTTGCACGGGACACGGCGCTGGATCGTCGCGTAGTCGTAAAGGTTCTCGCGCCTGAGCTCGCGGCCGGCGTGAGCGCCGAGCGATTTCGGCGCGAGATCCAGGTCGCCGCCCGACTCCAGCACCCTCACATCGTTCCCCTGCTCACCGCCGGCCAGGCCGGCGATCTGCTTTTCTACACCATGCCCTTCGTCGAAGGGGAGTCGCTGCGTGTCCGCCTCGCGCGGGAAGGCGAGCTGCCGGTCGGATCCGCCGTCCGCCTGCTGCGGGAGGTGGCGCGCGCGCTGAGCTACGCGCACCGCCACGGGATCGTGCACCGCGACATCAAGCCCGACAACATCCTGCTCGCCGAGGACGAGGCGCAGGTGGCCGATTTCGGCATCGCCAAGGCGCTGGCGTCTTCGGCGGAGGGGGATGGAATCACCATGGTGGGCATCGCGCTCGGCACGCCGGCCTACATGGCGCCGGAGCAGGCCACCGGTGACGTGGTGGACCACCGAGCGGACCTGTACGCCCTGGGTTGTGTCGCCTACGAGATGCTCACCGGCCAGCCGCCGTTCGACCGGCGCACTCCGCAGGCCATGCTCGCGGCGCACGTCACCGAGACGCCGCCGCCCATCGGCCCGCGCCGGCCGGGGGTGCCGCCCGGGCTCGGCGCGCTGGTGATGCGGCTGCTGGAAAAGCGTCCGGCCGACCGGCCGCAGCACGCCGATGAGGTGGTGCGCGCGCTGGAGGGTTCGGACTCGCCCGCTTCCAAGGTCACTCCCGACGCGACGGCCCCGACCGCGCGGGTGATTCCCGTCGCCGCGCCCGCCCATCGGACCCGCTGGCTGGTGGCCGGCGCCGTGGGGGCACTGGTCCTGGTGATCACCATGGCGGCCGTGCTGAGACGGGAGCCGGCAGGCCCGACGCTGGACCGCCGTCTTGTCGCCGTAGCGCCTTTCCGGGTCACGGGCGCGGACTCGGGCCTGGGCTATCTCCGGGAGGGCCTGGCCGACCTCCTCAGCGCGAAGCTGAGCGGCACCAGCGAAACCCGGTCGGCGGACCCGCGCACCGTCATCAACGCCTGGCGCCGCGCGGCGAGGGACGGTCTCGATCTGGCGGAGGCCGAGGCGGCCGCCCAGGCTGCGCGGCTCGGGGCCGGCCGGCTGGTGCTGGGCGAGGCGGTTGGAGACCGGCAGCGGCTCACGATCAACGCCGCGCTGCTCGACGTTCCTGATGGGGGCGTCAGGGTCCGCGCCAGCGTCGAGGGATCACTGGACAGCCTGCCGCGTCTGGTGGACCACCTGGCGGCGAAGCTCCTCGCGCTC
>CAYPAE010000376.1:0-2880 GCA_964408595.1 uncultured Gemmatimonadaceae bacterium
GCTGATCGCCGGAATCTGGCACGCCGCCGCGCTCGCGCGGTGGCCGCTGCTCGCGGTCGGGGCCGCGTTCCTCGGTATCGCGGGAGTGACACCGGTGGGAGCGGCAGGCGCCGGGTGGCTCCTCGGCTCGGCGCTCGTGCTCGAGCTTTCCGCGATGACGTTGTTGCCGGCCGCCCTGGCCCGACCCGCGCACCTGGCCGCTTGGGTCTCGGCGGCGTGGGGTGGACTGCTGGTGCTGGAGGGAGGGCTGCGAGGTGAGGTGGTCTACACGGCGCTCGGAGCGGCGGGCCTCGCGCTGCTGATCGCCCGCGGTGGTACCCTGACCCGGTCCACCGCGTTGATTCCTCTCGCAGCCGGGTCCATATTTGGCCGGTTGAGGCGAGTTAAGTCATTCGGAGTATTGCAGCTTCCACATCAGGAGCCGGTCATGGCGTTCTCCCTTCCCCCCCTCCCGTACGCCTACAACGCCCTCGAGCCGCATGTCGACGAGCAGACGATGCGGATCCACCACGACAAGCACCACGGAACCTACGTCAACAATCTCAATGCGGCGCTGGAGCCGCATCCCGATCTCCAGAAGAAGTCGGTAGAGGAGCTGCTCGCCAACCTCGACGCCCTGCCGGAGGCGATCCGCACCCCGGTGCGGAACAACGGCGGCGGCCACGCGAACCACACCGCCTTCTGGGAGATGATGGCCCCGGGCGGCGCGAAGGAGCCGGGCGGCGCGCTCGCGGCCGCGATCGGCAAGGCGTTCGGCGGATTCGACAAGTTCAAGGAGCAGTTCGCCAAGGCGTGCGCCGGCCGGTTCGGGAGCGGATGGGCCTGGCTCATCGCCGACAAGAGCGGCGCGCTCACCATCGACAGCACGCCCAACCAGGACACGCCGATCTCGACCGGGAAGAATCCCATTCTCGGATGCGACGTCTGGGAGCACGCCTACTACCTCAAGTACCAGAACCGCCGCCCCGACTACGTGACCGCGTGGTGGAACGTGGTCAACTGGACCGACATCGGCCGGCGCTACGACAAGGCGGTGAAGCAGTGATCGGCTCCGCCGCGCCGGACTTCACCCTTCCATCCACCTCGGGGAGCGACGTCACGCTGTCGAAGCTGAGGGGGAAGAACGTGCTGCTGGCGTTCTTCCCGCTCGCCTTCACCCGGGTCTGCACCACCGAGATCTGCTCGTTCTCCGAGGACTACGGGGCCTTCCGTGACGCGAACACCGAAGTGCTGCCGATCAGCGTGGACTCGATTGCGACGCTCAAGGAGTTCAAGTCCAAGGAGCGGATCTCGGTGGACCTGCTGAGCGACTTCAAGCGCGAGGTGAGCCGCCGCTACGGGACCTTGCTGGAGGACCGGTTCCACTCCAACCGGGCCTACATCCTCATCGACCGGTCCGGCATCGTCCGCTGGACCTTCGCCGAAGAGACCACCGGGAACCGCCGAGAGAACGCCGAGTTGCTCGAGCGGATCCGCGCGCTCAGGTAGCCCATCCACCAGCCAAGGATCTCGATGCGTGGTCTCCTTCTCGCGGCGCTCTGCCTCGGCGCGACGGCGGTGGCAGCGTGCCGGATCGAGGACCATACCCCGGCGGGCACCCGCCGGGACGAGGACGCGGTTCAGGAGATCGTCGCGCTGTACACGAGAAGGTTGAGCGATCGGGAGTGGGATCGGGTCCGGGCGCTCTTCTGGCGCAACGGGACCTACTCCGGCCCGATGATCCCCCGATCGGCGGGGAACGCCCTTCCCATCGACTCCGCTCTTCACGTGATCGCCCGCACCGTGGCAGGTCCCGAGGCGGGTACGTTCCAGGTACGGGCGCTGCGAACCGACCTGCGTCAGGAGGGCGACCTCGCGGCCGTGTGGGTGACCCTCCGGCGCCGCACGCCGTTGCCGGGCGCGGGGCCGGTCGAGCGGGACTGGGTGGAGCACCTCGTGCTCCGGCGGATCGGACCCAACTGGCGGATCCTCAGCGTGGCGGGCTCGTCGGTGCCGAGAGGAAGCCCTCGTGATCTCCGATGATCGGGCGGCCCTGGCGCTGGCCGGATCGGTCGCGGAGCTGATCGGCGGCGGTCTCGAGGCGACATTCACCCTCGTCGCCGTCACCGACATGCTCCGGCGCGGACTCGGAGCGGAGAGCGTGCGGCTCTGGGTCCGGGCGACCGGAGCCGCCTCGTTCGGCGCGGTGTGCTCGCCGGCCGCCCCGGCGCCGGCCAAGGTGACGTCGCTCGATGCCGTGGCCTCGGACCTGCACGACGCCCGGCTTTTGCTGGCGCACGGGGGGATCGAGGTCGGGCTGCTGGAGGCACGGGTCGAGACCGGGGCGCGGGAGCGGGAGACGCTCGCCGTGATCTGCCATATCCTCGCGCCCTACCTCGCGTCGCTGGAGCTTTCGGAGGACCTGGCCGGCGAGGTCGTCGCCCAGTCCCGCGAGATCGAGGCGCACCGCCGCTTCACCAGTTTCATCATCGACAGCCTGCCGGTGGGACTCTACGTGGTGGACCGCGAGTACCGCATCCAGGTGTGGAATCGAAAGCGCGAGACCGGTACCCAGGGTCTCCGCCGGGACGACGTCGTCGGCCGGCCGGTGTTCGAGGTCCTCACCCGGCAGCCGGCCGGCCAGCTCCGCGAGGAGTTCGACCGCGTCTTCCAGACCGGCGAGATCCAGCAGAGCGAGCAGGAGGTCGCGCTGGGCAACGAGGTCCACGTCTTCCGCCTCAGCAAGATCCCGATGCGGCTCGATCGGGACGCCATCACCCACGTGATCACGATCGGCGAGGACGTCACCGACACGCGCGCGGTCCAGGGGCGGATCATGCAGTCGGAGAAGCTCGCCGCGATCGGCCAGCTCGCCGCCGGCGTCATGCACGAGATCAACAA
>CAYPAE010000377.1:0-2876 GCA_964408595.1 uncultured Gemmatimonadaceae bacterium
TAGAGCGCGTCCATCCCGGCCGCCTGGGCGCGGTAGTCGGTGGTGGAAACGGCCTCGAGTCCCGCGGTACCGAGCGCCTTGAGATCGGAGCGGATCGTCCGCCGCACCGACTTGCTGCGGCTCGCCACGTACTCGTCGAACGAGCCCCACCAGAGCCGCAGCCGAGCCGTCGCGCCGGCGTCCACGACGGCGTATCCCCGCTCGCGCGCCAGCGCGATGACCGCGTCGTCGCCCGGGTCCACGAACGGCCACAGGACCGCTTTCGCCCGCTCGCGCACCGCGGTCTCCTCCAGCAGGTCGAACACCTGCGCGAGCACCGCACGGGGGAGGCCGTTCGCGTCGCCCAGAGCGTCGGACGTGAGGGAGAACGGGGACTGGACCGACAGCACCGGCCGGAGCCCGAGGCCGATCCGCTCGAGGCCGCGCAGCGGCCCGAGCCAGCGGTCGTGCAGATCGTGCGGCGTCCCGGCGTGGGTGAGGTAGGCGGGAATCACCGCCCGGGCGTCCGAGTCCTCGCGCGCGATGACATGCCGCGCCCGCCAGCCGGAATCCTCGGCGGCGCGGAACCACTGGTGAATGTGGAACCCGCGCCGGGCGAGGCCGTTCCACTCCGCCTCCGCGAGCGCGGCGGCGCCCTCCAGCGGCGCGGTGCTCCACCGGGAGGCCGGGACGGCCGGCGCGGTGGTCATACCCTGCCTCCGGCGTAGAGCCAGAGCCCAGCCTCGCGCTCGATCAGCACCGGCTCCCGGGCGAAGGCGAGCCGCGACGCCTCGGAGCCCACCCACACGGCGGTCAGGTGCGCCAGCGGATCGGGAACCGGGTCGAGCCCCCACTTCCTCTTGTACTGCTGCACGCCGTCGTGGAGAAACGGCGACGTCCGCCCCAGGTCCACCCGTACGCACCCTTGGCTCTTGGCCCACTCGAACGCGAGGGCATATACGGCGACCGACACGCCGGCGCGGAGGAGCGCGGGATCTCCGTGCCGCACGCCGCTGAGCGGAAGCCACACCGTATCGTCGCGGCGGAGCAGGCAGAAGCCGCCGACTCGGACGCCTCCCCGGACGACGAAGTGGAGCTGCCCCCGCTCCGCGAACTGCCGCAACAGGTATGGTGAGGGAATCCAGGCATCGCCGCCGAAGCGGGCGTTGGCCTGGGGCGCCACCATCGTGGTGGCGAACTCCTCCCAGTCCCCGGCGCCCGCCGCGTGCTCCAGGGTGTATCCCTGGGAGCGCACCTTGCGCAGATCGTCCTTCAGGCTGTGCGACGGGACCGGCGGCGGGAGAGCCGAGAGCTCACCCTGCCAGCGCACCTGGTCGGGCACGATGACCCAACCGGCCCGGCGAAACCGGGGCGCGATCCAGCGATGGACCTCGACGACGACCAGATCTGCCGCGCCGGAGGCCTCGGCGGGATCGCGGAGAGAGCGCAAGCTCCGGCTCTGTGCGGGCGGAAGCTCGCCGAAGAGCCGGGTGCAGAGCGGCTCGGTCAGCTTGGGGCGGCCGATCTCGAGCAGCGTCACGTCGCGCCCGCCCGATTCCACGGTGCGCCCGCGGACCGCACCGCCGAGCTGCCACGGGAAGGCCTTCATCGCTTGCGCCTCCACCGAGAGCGACGACCAGCGGGAAGCGTAGGCCGGCACCAGCAGGCGCTCCTCGATCGCCGCGGCGCTACGCATCGGCCGGCTCTCCCGCGGGCGCGGCGCCCTGGCCCGGCCAGGGAAGCTGCGGCACCCGCAACAGGACGCATTGGTCGCAGAACTTGATCCGGCGGCACGCCGTCCTCCAGCACGCGATCCTGCCCTTCCGCGCGAGCACCAGCCGGAGCAGGTGGTCGGCGCGCTGGGAGCCCTTCAGCAGCACGAGGTCCCCGGGGACGAGCGTGTCGGACAGATGCCTGTGCGCATCACGCGCGGTGAGGAACGCATGCAGCGCCGCGCCCCTCGGATGCGCCCGCGCGGCGGCGCAGCGTTGGGCCTGGGGGCCCACGAAGATCACCTCGTCGGCCACCTCGAGCGCCTGGCGCGCCACCGAGGCGTACACCGCCGAGGCGCGGCCGCCGTAGTCGGAGATCGTCCCGATCACCGCCACCTTTCGCGCCGCGCGGGCGCTGCGGAGAAACTCCAGCGACGGGCCGATGGACCAGAGCGACGCCTTGCACTCGTCGCGGATGAAGGTGACGCCGGCGGCCTCGACCGGGTTGAGCCGGCCGGACCATGGCTCCACGGCCGCGAGCGCGGCCGCGGAAACGGCGAGCGGGATGCCAAACCCGACGCCGGTGGCAATGGCGGCGAGACAGGCGTGGACCCAATGCACTCCACAGAATCGGGTGTGCACCACCACGCGCTGCTCGCCATGAATGGCAACGAAAGTGAGCCGGTCGGGCCACGAGCTGGTGACCGACTCCGCATGAACCGCCGCATCGGGCGTGAGGCCGTAGGTGAGGACGCGGCCCCGGCAGCTCCCCGCCATGGCCATCACCCGCGGATCGTCGGCGTTGAGCACCGCCAGCCCGTCCACCGGTACCGCGGCCACGACCTTGGCCTTCTCGGCGGCCGTCGCATCGAGCGTGCGGAACGCCCTGCGGTGATCGCCGCCGATGTTGGTGATCACCGCGACGCGGGGACGCACCAGCGCGATCAGATCGTCGAGGCTCCCCGGCCCGCTCGCGCCCAGCTCCTGCACGCAGAACCCGTCGTCCCGCCGGACGCCGAGGACGGTGCGGCTCACCCAGTGGGCGGCATTGTGGGTGCCGGGGCTCTTGCTGCCGCGGTAGCGGCTCGCGAGCACGGCGGCGACCAGGTCCTTCGTCGTCGTCTTGCCGGCGCTGCCGGAGACGCCGACGAAGACCACGCGGTCGAGCCCGCGCCGGTGGCGGGC
>CAYPAE010000378.1:0-2863 GCA_964408595.1 uncultured Gemmatimonadaceae bacterium
TTCTAGTGCATGGCGCCGAGCCGTCCCGGAGATCTCGCCATTTCAGCTGACGCGCGCCCCCGCCGGCGGATGCCGGCGCTGACCGCCACCTTCGTCACCGCCCTCTACGCCATCGGCTACCTGGTGTGGGAGCGGAACGACTGGGGCACGCCGCAGATCCGGGACCTGGTGAGCAACGTGGCGTTCATGCCGCTCAACCTCGCGGTGGTGACGCTGACCGCGCTGGCGTCCCGATCGTCCGTGCTGGATCCGGGCGTGCGCCGCGCCCTCCGCTTCCTGGCGCTGGGCTCGGCGATGGTCTTCATCGGGAACGTGATCTCGACCTGGTACCTGATGGTGCTCCAGCAGAATCCGCCGATGTCCTGGGCCGACGTGTTCTACCTCTCCGACTCGCTGCTGATCCTCGCCGCCCTGCTGTCGTTCCCCCTGGCCCGCCGCACCCGGCTCGAGCGCTGGAAGTTCGGGCTCGACGCCGCCATGGTGCTGGTCGGTGGCGCGGTCGTGATCTGGTACTACTCGGTCCGGCCCACGGCCGCGCTGGGGAACAGCAGCGCCATCACGCTGGTCGCCTTCGCCTACCCCCTGGTGAGCATGCTGGTGCTGCTCGGCATCACCACGGTGATCCTGCGCCGGCCCACCGACGGGAACCGGGTCGCCTTCGGGGTGCTGGTCGGCGGGGTGTTCATCAGCGTCGTGGCCGACCTCACCTTCAACCTGGTGTCGCTGGAGACCGGCGGGCGGAGCGCGGGCATCATCGACGGGGCGTACCTGCTCTGTTACGTGATGCTGATCGCGGGGGCGGAGATCTACTACCGCCGCCCCGTGCCTCGCTCCACACCGGGCGCGGCGCCGCGGCCGCGCACCCAGCCCGTCAGCCCGCTGCCCTACCTGGCGGTGGCGAGCACCTACGCCCTGCTGGTCCTCGCGGTGATCGAGCCGTGGACCGACCCGGTGAGCGGCCTGGCGGTCGGCGCGCTCCTGGTGACGATCCTGGTGGTCGCGCGGCAGCTGCTCGCCGTGCGGGAGAACGTCCGGCTCCTCGCCGAGACCGCGGTGCGGCAGAACGAGGCCCGGTTCCGCTCCCTGGTCCAGCACTCGTCCGACGTCATCATCGTGACCCGGGCCAACGGCACCATGCGCTTCGTGAGCCCCTCCGCCAACCGGGTCTTCGGCTACGATCCCTCCGAGATGGTGGGCCGGCCCATCGCTACCCTGCTCCACCCCGACGATCGCGACCGCGCCGCGACGCTCTTCGACCAGGTCTCGCGCACCCCCGGCGTGACCGGGCCGGTCGAGTGGCGCTTCCGCCAGCCCGACGGGTCCTGGCTCAGCGCCGAGATCCTGGCGACCAATCTCACCGGCGATCCGACCGTGCGCGGGATCGTGCTCAACACCCGCGACGTCAGCGAGCGCAAGCGGCTGGAGGAGCAGCTCACCCACCAAGCCTTCCACGATCCGCTCACCGGGCTCGCCAACCGCGCCCTCTTCCGCGACCGGGTGAGCCACGCGCTGGCCCTGGCGCAGCGGCAGTCCCACACGATCACGGTGCTCTTCCTCGATCTGGACGACTTCAAGCGGGTGAACGACAGCCTCGGCCACGCCGAGGGCGACCGGCTCCTCATCGCCGCGGCCGAGCGGTTCCTCTCCTGCGCCCGCGCGGCCGACACCGTCGCGCGGCTGGGCGGCGACGAGTTCTCGATCCTGATCGAGCACGCCGGCGCCGACGGCCGGGGCGAGCTGCTGGAGCGGCTCGGGACCGCGATGAGTCACCCGTTCACCCTGAGCGGCAACCAGCTGCAGGTGACCGCGAGCATCGGCGTCGCCACCGCCTCCATGGGCGAGACCGCCGACGACCTCCTCCGGAACGCCGACGTCGCGATGTACGCCGCCAAGCGCCGAGGCAAGGGCCGGTCGGAGACGTACGAGTCGCGGATGTACGCCGACGTCCGTCACCGGCTGGAGATGGAGGCCGCGCTCCGCGCCGCGATCGACGCCTCCGAGCTCACGCTGCACTACCAGCCGATCGTCCAGCTCGGCAGCGGCACGATCTACGGGGTCGAGGCGCTGGTCCGCTGGGAGCACAAGACCTACGGGCACCTCCTCCCGCAGCACTTCATCCCGCTGGCGGAGGAGACCGGGCTCATCATCAAGCTGGGCGGCTGGGTGGTGGACGAGGCCTGCCGCCAGGTGCAGGCCTGGCGGCTGGCCCACCCGCAGAATCCACTCTCGGTGTCGGTGAACATCTCCGGCCGCCAGTTGCAGGGGCCGGGAATCGGCAAGGCGCTGGGCGAGGCGCTCACCAGCTCCGGGGTGGATCCGTCCGCCGTGATCCTCGAGATCACCGAGAGCGTGCTGATGCAGCAGACCGACTCGGTGCTGGAGCGGCTCCAGGAGCTCAAGAAGCTGGGCGTCAGGCTCGCCATCGACGACTTCGGGACCGGCTACTCGTCGCTCAGCTACCTCCAGCGGTTCCCGATCGACATCCTCAAGATCGCCAAGCCGTTCGTCGAGGAAGTGGCGCTCGGCGCGGAGCGCGCGGCGCTGGCCCGCGCGATCATCGGGCTCAGCGACACGCTCCGGCTCCAGACCGTCGCCGAAGGCATCGAGATGACCGAGCAGCGCGCGGCCCTGATCGAGCTGGGCTGCCCACTCGGCCAGGGACACTATTTCTCGCGGGCGGTGCCGGCGGAGGCGATCGAACGGATGCTCGCCGGCCGGCGCTCGTTGGTCCCCCCACACGGGCACCACGGCACGGCGGCGAAGGCCGCAGTGCCGCGCGGCGCCTCGTAACCGAACCATGGCCTCCTCGCGCGGGAACTACCTCAACCAGCTGCACTTGACGGCGCTCACCGTCGTCGCGGTG
>CAYPAE010000379.1:0-2849 GCA_964408595.1 uncultured Gemmatimonadaceae bacterium
GGGCGGAGACGGTCCGGGCAGGCGCCGCCGCGATCGCCGGGACCGATCCCCGGTCCGAGGCGGCCGACCTGCTCCGCCGGAAATACCAGGTGCGGCTGGAGCAGGCGGAGGCGCGAATGGGCGGGGAAGCCTCCGGTCCCTCACCAAGCGGTCAAACGGAGTACGCGGCCGCGGCACGCGCCGCGATGGTCGCGGAGCGGCGGCGCCTCTCGGCGCTCCGGGCGGATGGCACCATCGGCGACGACGCGTTCCACAAGGTCGAGGAGGAGCTCGACCGCGCCGAGCTCAGCGCCGAGGCGATGCACCCCGAGGACTGAGCCTTCGCCGCATCAGAGATAGCTCAGCCACGGGTCGCGCCGCCGGCGCTTGACGCCGGCGTACCACCGGCAGAGCGGGTAGAGAGCGGCAACGACGGCGAAGGTGACGGCATACACCACGGCGAGCCCGTAGCCGTACCCCTCGGGCAGCGGCGTCGGCGGGTTCCGGACCAGCCAGGGGATGATCTCGCCGTAGCGCGCCTGCGAGAAGGCGAGCGCTACGAGATGGATCAGCGGCACGTGCAGCAGCCAGAAGAACAGCGGCACCCGGCCGATCGTCAGCAGGATCTCCCCCAGCGGTCCTCGCACCCGCTCCAGTGCCGGGAGCAGCGCGATGGCGGGACCCAGCGTCATGAGCAGGAAGAGCAGGGACGCCGGGTACTTCGTGGTGTTGAGGAACGAGAGGGCGGTGCGCCCGCCAGTCTGCTGCGCGGTCCAGGGTGCGGGGTCGCCGTACCAGTTGCCCAGCCGCAGGAGCACGAACCCGACGGTGAGCGCCGCGCCGAGCACGAGATAGATCCGGTCCCGCCTCGAGGACGGCAGGGTCGCGAGCTGACCGAAGGCGTAGCCGGCCGCCATGACGCCGATCCACGGGATCAGCGGGTACAGCACGAAGAAGTGAACATCCGGGCCTACCGTCAGCATCCCCGGCTGGTGGAGGATGGTCCAGAGCCACCCGAGGGATCCCCAATCGCCTGGTTCGACTCCGTCGAGCAGGTTGTGGCCGGCGACCATGAGGACCCCCAGCGCCGCCACCCACGGAAGGGGGAGCCAGACCAGGGCGGCCAGGGCGATCATGGACCACCCGAGCGCCCAGAAAACCAGGGCGCTGCTGAATCCGTAGTCCAGATTGAACTGCCAGCCGAATCGCGCCACGGTCAGCTCCAGCAGCAGGAGCCAGAGCCCCCGGGTGAGCAGGAACCGGGAGACCTCTGGCTTCGAGCGGCCGCGGCCGAGCGACAGATAGGCGCCCGCGCCCGCGAGCAGCGTGAACACCGGCGCGCAGAAGTGGGTGATCCAGCGGGTGAAGAAGAGCGCGGCCGTGGTCTGGGCCGGATCGGTGGGGTCGAAGCGCGCGCTGGACAGGAAATAGCGCACGTGGTCGATCACCATCAACACGATGACCAGGCCGCGCAGGACGTCGAGCCCCCGCACCCGCGCGGCCAAGGTCGCCGGAGGAGAAGCCGGGATGGTCATGCTGGAGAATCTAGGAGCAGCCCGCGACCGGCGCTTCCAGAATCCTGCGCTGCCCGCACCGCCAAGCGTTGCCAAGCCGGCGTTCCGCCCCCTGTTCCGAAGCGAGGCCGTCGGGCTCTTCGACTGGTGTTGCCCTGGTTGTGATACCCCCGCGCACGAGGAGGAGGACAACGACGCGTACGAGGTCGTCGTCGTCCGCCGGGGGGCGTTCGTCCGGGAGGTGAACGGAACCCCGGCGTTCATACCCGCGGGCACCTTGACGTTCGCCGCGCCCGGCGAGGTCCACCGGTTCAGTCATCCGGTCCCTGGAGGGGATGCCTGCTCGGTGTTTCGGGCGTCCGCCGATAGCCTCAGAGAGATTCTGGGTGCCCTGGACCCAGCCCAACGTGATTCCGAGAACCCGCGACTTCCTCTGCCTCAGGCGCCGATCGGTGGCCGCGAGTATCTCCTTCACCGCCTTGTAATGCGAGCGGCGACGACCGGCGCCGACCCGGTGGAGCAGGAGGAGTCGGCGATCTGGTTCCTCTACGCCGCGCTGGCGTACGCTCGCGCACGGCGCAGCGGCGGAACCGGCCGCACCCCAAGGCTCACCGGGGCGGCATGGACGAGGGCGCTCGAGTACACCGCCCGAGTAGATGAAGTCGTCAGCCGAGAATTCCAGGCACGGCTCACGCTCTCCCAGATCGGGCGGGCGGTGCACTGCTCGCCCTTCCACCTGAGCAGACTGGTCACCTCGGTCACCGGCCTCCCCATTCACCGGCTCCTCCTCCGCTACCGGCTCCGCCAGGCGCTCGAGCGGGTGCTCGATTCTCGAGAGAGTCTCTCGGCGATCGCCTTCTCGACCGGCTTCAGCTCGCACAGCCATCTCACCGACGCTTTCCGTCGTGAATTCGGAGGTACTCCGGGCCGAATCCGTCGCTGTTCGCCACTCGAGCTTCGCACCGTCGTAGGGCATGGCGCGGCTCGGCTGCCGCCCCGCAGTCGCCGCTGAGGCCCAACCCGGCCGGGAACCGGAGGGTATCGTGGCCGGTTCACAAAAATCCCCGTCGGGTAGCGGCAGCTTCACACGCGAATTGAAGGGGTGGACCAGATGGCGAAATTCGGCGTGCTCGGCTCCGGCGAGGTCGGCCAGGAGCTGGGAAAAGGTCTCCGGGACATCGGTCACGAGGTGCGGATCGGAAGCCGCGATCCGAAGAAGCTCGCCTCCTACACCGCCGAGACGAAGATTCCGAACGGGACCTTCGCCGAGGTGGCGAAATGGGCGGAGGCGCTGGTGCTGGCTGGACCCACGCCTTCAAGCTGCTCACGCGCTAGAGCTTGAGGGCGGGACTCAGC
>CAYPAE010000380.1:0-2835 GCA_964408595.1 uncultured Gemmatimonadaceae bacterium
CCGGGCCCTGCCACTACGGCATCGACACGCCGACCCGCGAGGAGCTGATCGCGTCCAGCCACTCGATCGAGGAGATCGGCGAGTTTCTCGGGGTGGACTCGCTGGGCTACCTCTCGCTCGACGGCATGCTGCGGTCCGCGGGCAGCCACACCGGCTTCTGTCACGCCTGCTTTTCCGGCCAGTACCCCACGCCGATCCCGGAGGATCTGGTGCAGCTGCGGCACGCGTCCCCGCTCATCGCCACACCCGCATGAGCGGGCCCTACACCCAGCCGCTGGTCTATTTCTTCGGGCAGGGCCGCGCCGACGGCACCTCCGCCATGAAAGAGATCCTCGGCGGCAAGGGCGCGGGCCTCGCCGAGATGACCACCATCGGTATTCCCGTACCCCCCGGCTTCACCATCGCCAGCAGTCTCTGCCTCCACTATCTCGAAAGCAACCAGTTCCCCAAGCGGCTCCGGGTGGAGGTCGAGAACACCCTCCAGCGCCTCGAGACCACCACCGGCAGGCACTTCGGTGACGGCGAGAACCCGCTGCTCCTCTCGGTGCGCTCGGGCGCGGCGGTCTCGATGCCCGGCATGATGGAGACGATCCTCAACCTCGGGCTCAACGACACCACGGTCGAGGGACTCACCCGCCAGAGCAAGAACGCCCGCTTCGCCTGGGACTCGTACCGCCGGTTCGTGCAGATGTACGGCAGCGTGGTGTTCGATCTCTCCAAGAAGCCGTTCGAGCACCTGCTGGAGGAGGCGCGCCGGCGCTGCGGGGTGGAGCGCGACATCGATCTGCCGCTGGAGGACGTCCAGGCGCTGGTGCGGAAGTTCAAAGAGCTCATCCGCACCGAGACGGGACGCGAGTTCCCCGACGACCCGGTGCGGCAGCTCTGGGGCGCGATCGCGGCGGTGTTCGAGAGCTGGAACACCCGGCGCGCGATCGACTACCGGAAGCTGCACGACATCCCGGACGGCATGGGAACGGCGGTGAATGTGGTGGCGATGGTCTTCGGCAACCTGGGCGAGGACTCGGGCACCGGCGTGACCTTCAGCCGCGATCCCTCCACCGGCGAGCCGAGCCTGTACGGCGAGTTCCTCCTCAACGCCCAAGGAGAGGACGTGGTGTCGGGGAGTCGCACGCCGCTGGCGATCGCCGCGCTCCGCGAGAAGCTGCCCCACGCCTACCAGGAGCTCGAGCGCGTCGCGCGCACCCTCGAGCGGCACTTCCGCGACCTCCAGGACATGGAGTTCACGGTCGAGCGCGGCGTGCTCTACATGCTCCAGACCCGGCGGGGCCAGCGCTCGGGACAGGCCGCGGTCCAGATCGCCTGCGACATGGTGGACGAGGGGCTCATCTCCGAAGAGGAGGCGGTCGCCCGGATCCCGCCCAACGATCTCAATCAGATCCTCCACCCGACCATCGACCCGACCAGCAAGCTCGACCTCCTCACCACCGGTCTCCCCGCGAGCCCCGGCGCCGCCTGCGGCACCGCGGTGTTCGACGCCGACCGCGCCGAGAAGATGGGCCGCGCCGGACAGTCGGCGATCCTGGTGCGCCGGGAGACCTCCCCCGAGGACTTCCACGGCATGGTGATGGCCAAGGCGATCCTCACCGCCCGGGGCGGCATGACCTCACATGCGGCCGTGGTGGCGCGAGGGATGGGGAAGCCCTGCGTGGTGGGTGCGCAGGCGCTCCAGGTGGACGAGAAAGGCAACCGGTTCTCGGTGGACGGGCGCAGCATCGCCGAAGGCGATTGGATCACGGTGGACGGCGGGAGCGGTAAGGTGTTCGCCGGCCAGGCGGCGCTCATCACGCCCGAGCCGACCGGGAACTTTCTTCGGCTGATGCAGTGGGCCGACCGGATCCGCCAGCTCCGGGTCCGGGTGAACGCCGATACGCCCGCCGACGCCCACCGGGGACGGGACTTCGGCGCCGAAGGAATCGGGCTCTGCCGCACCGAGCACATGTTCTTCGACGGCGAGCGGCTCTCGGCGATGCGCGAGATGATCGTCGCGCCCGATACGGCCGGCAGGGAGCGGGCGCTCGCCAAGCTGCTCCCGATGCAGCGGGCCGATTTCGAGGCGATCTTCCGCGCGATGGAGGGCTACCCGGTCACCATCCGGCTGCTGGATCCTCCGCTCCACGAGTTCCTGCCCCACGATGCGGGGGAGATCGAGGCGCTCGCCGGCGAGCTGGAGATGCCGGTGGAGCGGCTCCAGGCGCTGATCGACCGGCTCGAGGAAGTAAACCCGATGCTGGGCCTGCGCGGCTGCCGGCTGGGCATCATCTATCCCGAGATCACCGCCATGCAGGTGCGGGCCATCTTCGAGGCGGCCTGCACCGTCGCGGCTCGGAAGGGGCGGGTGATGCCGGAGGTGACGGTCCCGCTCACCGCGAGCGTGGTCGAGTTCCGGAAGCAGGCGTTCATCGTCCGGCAGGTGGCCGAAGAAGTGTTCCGCGAGCGCCAGATCACCGTGCCGTTCCTCCTCGGCACGATGATCGAGCTGCCTCGCGCCTGCGTGACGGCCGACGAGCTGGCGCGCGAGGCGCAGTTCTTCTCCTTCGGGACCAACGATCTCACCCAGACCACCTGGGGATTGAGCCGCGACGACGCCGGGCACTTCCTCCCCTATTACCTCGAGCATGGAGTCATCGAGGCCGACCCCTTCCAGGTGCTGGACCAGGCAGGTGTCGGCAAGCTGATCCAGATGGCCTGCGACCTCGGCCGGAAGACCCGCAACGATCTCAAGCTGGGGATCTGCGGGGAGCACGGAGGAGAGCCGGGGGCGGTGGGGTTCTGCGACCGGCTGGGGATGAACTACGTGAGCTGCTCTCCGTTTCG
>CAYPAE010000381.1:0-2833 GCA_964408595.1 uncultured Gemmatimonadaceae bacterium
CGGTGAGGATGGTGACCAGAAGCAGTGGCGCCACCTTGTCACCCTGAGCCGCAGGCGAAGGGGCCGGAACCCCACGGGTCCCTCCGCCCCTTTCGGCGCTGCGGCGCCTCAGGGTGACAGAGGCCGGCATCTCCGCGATCACCAGCAACACGACCATCAGCCCAAGCGGCCACTGGTACCGATCGGCCCGCTCGCTCGACTTGCGCGCGGCGAGGGTCCGCGGCTTCACCTGCCCCAGCCCCGCCACCAGTGCCCGCATCTCATCCGGCCGGTCCCAGCGGGCGAAGGCTCCGCCGCTCGACTCGGCGACGCGCCGCAGATCGCGCTCCTCGAGACGAGAGACCACCACGCGCCCGATGTGGTCGCGATGGTATGGCCCCAGCGCGTCGGCGGTATCGGCCGGCACTGGGCCGCCCTGTGCGCTGCCCACACCGATAGCGAACACGGGCAGCTCCTCGCTCCGAAGCCCCTCGGCGGCAGCGTCCATATCGCCCTCGCCGCTCTCGCCGTCGGTGACGATCAGTACCGCCCGCCGGCCGGTCTCGCCCTCGTGCTCGAAGGCGCTGACCGCGGTTAGAAGCGCGGCCGACACATCGGTCGCCGGATCGCCGAGATCGTCGGGGCTCGCGGCGTCGAGGAAGAGTCGCAGCGAAGCGCGGTCGGAGTTGAGTGGAAGCTGGAGGAAGGCGCTGCCACCGAAGACCACCAGCCCCACCCGGTCGCCCGGATAGGACGACGTCACGTCCCAGGCCAATTGCTTCGCCGCGGCGAGCCGCGTGCTGGGGCCCGACACCGCACTGGTCGAGACATCCGACACGCCCATCGAGCGCGAAAGGTCCAGCAGCACCAGCACGTCGCGGCCGGTTCGCACCATCTCGCCCTGCCGCTCGCCGGCCTGGGGCCGCGCCAGCGCGATTCCGCCGAGGCCGAGCGCCGCGAACCGGAGCACCCATACCCTGGTTGAACGCTGGTGAGAGAGCAGCGACGAGCCGCGCCGCAGCACTGCGACCTCGCCGAACCTGGCCAGCGCCTCCCGGCGTGCTCGCTCGCCCCGCACGATCACCCAGCCCGACGCCGCGAGGACGACGAGGCCGAGCCCGAGGATCCACGGATAGGCGAAGGTCATGGCGCGCTCACGGCAAGGTCCTGAGCCCGCCGCGGAGCACGAACGCGGCGGCGAGCAGCATCACCGCGGGCGCGAGCAGCCAGGGGAAGAGCTCGCGGTAGTCGCGCGTCTCGTTGATCATGACCTCCTGGCGCTCCAGCGGGTCGAGCTGCTCCATGATGTGCTCGAGCGCCTCGGGATCGGTCGCCCTGAAGTACTCGCCGCCGCTCCGGTCGGCGATTCGGCGCAGCACCCGCTCGTCCGAGCTGGTCAGCCGGTCCGGCGTCCGTCCCTGCCGCCAGATGAAGCCGTCGTCGAAGCCGGTCGTGTCGGGCGCGCTCACGCCGATCGTGTGGATTCGCACTCCGATCGCCCTGGCCGCCTCGGCCGCGACGAACGGGCCAGGCGACCCGGTGTTGTTGGCGCCATCGGTGATGAGGACGATCGCGCTCGCCCGATTGGGCAGGTCCTTGAGCTGGCTGAGGCAGAGCGCCAGCGCCGTGCCGATGCCGGTGCCGTCGGGGAGCTGCCCGATCTCCACTCGCTCCAGCAGCTCGCCGAGCAGCTCGGTGTCCGGTGTGAGCGGGGCCTGGAGGAACGAGCGGCCCGCGAAGATCACCAGCCCGAGAAGATCGCCCTCGCGCCGGCGGGCGAAATCGCCCAGCACCCGGCGCGCGGCCTCGAGCCGGTTGCCGGGCTTGAAGTCGGTCGCCTTCATGCTGCTGGAGATGTCGAGCGCCAGCATGAGATTCCGCGCCTTGCTCCGGACCTCCCGAACCTCGTGCGGGAGCTGCGGGCGGGCGAGAGCCACCAGCAGCAGCGCGAGCGCTGCGATCCGGAGGATGTCGGGCACCAGCCGCCATCTGGCCCAGCGGCTGGCCGGCTCGGCGGCGAGGAATCCGAGGACCGGGAAGCCGATCCGTTGCTCGGGTGGCTGCCGGCGGCGGAGGAGAAGCCGGACGGCCAGTGCCGCGGGGACCGCCAGGAGGAGGAGGAACCAGGGATCAGCGAATCGCATCGAGCTCCTCGCCGCGCGGTGCGGCGCGGTGCCAGCGCTCGAGCAGATCGCGGGCACGGGTGGTGTAGCTCGCGGCCTCGTCCGGGAGCGGGCGGAACTTGGCGAACTTCACGAGGTCGGCATCGCCCAGCACCTCCTGCACCCGGCGGCGAAGGCCTCCTTCTGCCAGGCGCGGGGGCAGGGACCAGAGCAGCTCCGTGGTGGTGCGCTCGCGGGCGGGTAGCCCGTCGGCCGCCTCCAGGTAGTCGCGAAGCGCGTCGGCCACGGCCTCGTAGTGGCGGGCGACGTGGCCGCGCGCGGACCAGTGCTCGGCCTCGATGGCGCCGAGCCGCGCCAGTGCCGCGGTGTATGGATCGGGAGGCGGCGGAGGCGGAAGCGGAGCGACGGGCTCGGGCTCCGGATCGGGGCGCTTCGCGCGGCGCCTGGTGGCGAGCCAGACGATCGCCGCCGCCCCAGCCGCGCCGAGGAGCGCCCAGAGCGCGCCGAAGCCCCGCGGTGAGTCGGGCTCCCGAATGTCGCGGAGCGGCGGGTTCCCCGCGGGGAGCACCGAGGCGACCTCGATCTCGGCCGGGTCGTGGCTGACGACGCCGCGCTGGCCGGTCACGACCTGGACCCAGGGAAGCCCGAATGCGGGAAGCGCGCGCTTGCCCGGCCGGTAGAAGGCGACGATCGCGGTGCCCGTGAACGCGCGGTCGGCGCCGCGGCGCAGC
>CAYPAE010000382.1:0-2821 GCA_964408595.1 uncultured Gemmatimonadaceae bacterium
CGGGGCGCGTGCGCCGCATATTCGAGCGACGGCTCCCCTTCACTCTCCCGGCATCCGATGGACGACGGTCACCAGGATCTCGCCCGCGGTTTGAGCGGCCGCTATACCATCGAGCGGGAACTCGGGCACGGCGGGATGGCGACCGTCTGGCTCGCCCGGGACCTCCGCTACGACCGGCTGGTGGCGCTCAAGGTGCTCCGCCCGGAGCTGGCGGTCTCGCTCGGGGACGAACGGTTCCTGCGCGAGATCATGCTCGCAGCGCGGCTGCAACACCCCCACGTCGTCTCGGTGTACGACTCGGGGAAAATCGAGGCGGCGGCACGCTCCGGCGTGCCGATCCTCTGGTTCACCATGCCTTACATCGAGGGCGAATCGCTGCGGGAACGGCTCCGCCGCGAGGGCCCACTGCGGTGCGAGGAGGCGCTTCGGATCGCGCGCGAGGTCGCGCGCGGCCTTCAGTACGCTCACGAGCACGGCGTGATCCACCGCGACGTGAAGCCGGAGAACATCCTCCTCACCCACGACGGCAGCACGCTGGTGGCGGACTTCGGCATCGCCCGGCCGACCGGCAGCTCGTCGGCACCGCACCTCACGGCCACCGGGATCGTGGTGGGCACCCCGGCGTACATGAGCCCGGAGCAGGCCACCGGCCTCGCCGATCTCGACGCCCGCACCGACGTCTACGCTCTCGGCTGCGTCCTCTACGAAATGTTGACCGGCGAGCCGCCGTTCAGCGGGCCGACCGCCCAGGCGATCATCGCCAGGCATCTCACCCAGCAGCCGGCGTTCTCGGGTGGACCGGGCGCGCCGATCCCCGAGGCGATCAGGCCCGCGCTCGCGCGGGCGCTGGCCAAGTCCCGGTCCGACCGGCAGGCCACGGTGGTCGAGTTCGCGGAGGCACTCGGCGGCACCGACGGGGGAATGCGGGGCTGGCCGAAGCGCCGTGCCTTGACGGCGGCGACCGCAATGATCGTCGGGGGGCTGGTCGCGCTTCTCGTGCTCCGGGTCACGAAGACCGATTCCGCCGGTCGCACCTCCGCGGCCGCATCGGCGGGCGGGACGGTAGCGTCGGGATTCGCGCGGAAGCTCGCGCAGCTCAGCTTCGGCGAGGGACTCGAAGAGTGGCCCGCCTGGTCGCCCGACGGAGCGGTGCTGGCATACATCGCCGAAGTCGACGGGTACCGGCAGCTCTTCGTGCGGCCGATGGCGGGAGGCGACGAGCGGCAGCTGACCCAAGGCCGGCGGGATCACATCCAACCCGCCTGGTCTCCCGATGGGGCGAGGATCGCGTTCGTGCGCGGCGCGACCGCGACCGGAAAGCTGGAGCCGTCCGAGGTCGACGGGTACTACTTCGAGGGCGCGGAGCTGTGGACCATGGAGCTCGGCTCCGGACGCGAGACGAAGCTCTTCGACAACGGCTTCAATCCGTCGTACTCGCCGGACGGCCAACGGCTGGCGTTCGACGCGCTACTGGTGGGCGGGCAGCGGGTCTGGGTCTCGGACACGCGCGGCCGCAACCCGCGCCAGGTGACGGCGGATTCGAGCGAGGCGGTGGTCCACACCCAGCCGCGCTGGTCGCCGGACGGATCGAAGCTGGTCTTCCGCCGCATCGAGAAGCTCAAGTCGGACATCGCGGTCGCGGATGCCGCCACCCAGGTGGTCACCCGGGTCACCGACGACTACGTCTTCGACCTGGATCCGACCTGGTCGCCCGACGGCCGCTCGATCTACTTCTCGTCCGCCCGGGGAGGCGGTCTCAACCTCTGGCGGGTACCGGTGGGCCTCAACGGCGCGCCGGCTGGGCCCGCCGAGCAGCTCACGACCGGTGCCGGTGAGGACGTTCAGTCCACGCTCCATCCGGACGGGCGGCGCATCGTCTTCGCGGTGCGCGGGATCAACTCGGATCTCTGGCGCCTTCCCGTCTCTCCTGAGACGGGCCGCGCGACGGGAGCGCCCGAGCCCGTGCTCGGCACAACCCGCGTCGAAAGTCGCGGCGCGTGGTCCCCCGACGGTCGGTGGATGGGGTTCAACTCGGATCGTGCGGGCGAGATGAACATCTGGCTCCGTGACTCGGCCGGCGGCGAGCGGCGGATCACCTCGGGCCCCGGCGGCGACTACCAGCCGATGTGGTCGCCGGACGGCACCATGCTGGTGTTCTTCTCGGCACGGGGCGGGAACACCGACATCTGGCGAGTCCACCTCGCCGATACGGTTCTCACCAGGCTCACCGACGACTCCGCACTCGATACCAATCCGTTCTACTCGCCGGATGGGAAGCGGATCGCGTTCGTCTCCGACCGGAGCGGACGGTCGGAAGTGTGGCTCATGAATGCGGATGGATCGGGACAGCGCCAGGTGGCGTCGGTGGGATGCTGGGGACACTTCCTGATCTGGACCAAGGACAGCCGCGCGATCGTGTTCCGCGGCGAGAGCGAGCGGCAGATGCAGATCTACCGCGTAGAGATCGAGAGCGGAGGGCTGACTCCGCTACCTCCGGTCCTGAGCGGCGGGCACATGTCGTTCTCGCCGTCCCAGTCGCTGATCATGGACGTCAGCAGTCACAAGGTGCTGTGGGCCCATCCGATCGACGGCCGGCCGCCCTACCAGGTCTACCGGTTCGCCGATCCCGACGTGCGCATCGACTACCCGCTCTGGTCGCCCGACGGACGCTGGATCATGTTCGACCGTGCGGCGCCGCGTGGCGGGGATCTGTGGGTACTGGAAGGCTTTTGAGGGGGGTATGTGTCGTCGTGAGTCAGGGGCAACTGTCATCCTGAGCGAAGCGAAGGAGCCCATGGCGGCGTTTCGGCTCCTTCGCTTC
>CAYPAE010000383.1:0-2814 GCA_964408595.1 uncultured Gemmatimonadaceae bacterium
CGGTTCGGCGGCGACCGCTCGGCCCTCGGCCGCTCCATCGTCCTGGGTGGCCGCAACTACACGGTAGTAGGGGTGATGGCGCCGGACTACGGCTACCCGCCTTGGGCCGACCTCTACGCCCCTATCGCCGCGATAGAAGCGACCGACGCCGCACTGGCGCAGCGCGGCGTCCACGTGGACAGCCGGGTCGTCGGCCGCCTGCGCGCGGGAGTGGACAGCGCGGCGGCCCGTCGCGACCTGTCCGCCGTCGCGGCGCGGCTGGCGGACGGCTACCCCGCGGAGAGCGGCGGCTGGCGGTCCGTCTCGATCTATCCGGTAGCCGACGAGGTCCTGGCGGGCGTCGGGCCTCAGCTCGAGCTGCTGACCGTGGCCGCCGGATTCGTGCTGCTCATCGCGTGCGTCAACATCGGCAACCTGTCGCTGGCTCGTGCCACCGCACGCTCTCGCGAGCTCGCGATCCGTACCGCCCTCGGCGCCGGACGGGGGGCCTTGTTCCGGCTACTCGCCGCCGAGAGCCTCGTGCTCGGCGCGGCGGCCGCCGCCCTCGGTCTCCTCGGTGCGCTCTGGTTCGTCGTATGGATCAAGGCGTCGGCAGGGGCGGTGCTGCCACGGGTGGATACCATCGCCGTGGATGGTGCGGTCGTCACCGGTACGGCCGCGGTCTCGATCGTCGTGGTCGTCGTCTTTGGGCTGCTGCCGGCGCTCGGCGCTCCTGGCCGGGCCCTGACCGCGGCATTGAAGGATGGCGGAGGAGCCGGCAGCGGGCGGACACGGCAGCGTCTCCGCGCCGCGCTCGTCGTCGGGGAGTTCGCGCTGGCGCTGATGCTCCTCGTCGGAGCGGGACTGCTGGTCCGCAGCCTCCAACGGCTCCAACAGGTGCATCCCGGGTTCGATCTGGACCAGCTCGTCGCCATCCCGATCGATCCTCCATCCCCGCGATACGACGATCCGGCCCGAGCGCTCGCCCTATACGATGCGGTCGCGGAGGCCGTTCGAGCGGTGCCGGGAGTGCGATCGGTCGGCTTGACCAATCACGTTCCGTTGAGCGGCGCCTCGATGCCCTCCCGGTTCGAGGTCGCCGGCGCACCTGCCGATACCGGCGGTGGCGCCGGGGTGCTCTTTCGATCGGTGGATGCCGAGTACTTCGGGACCGCCGGCATTCCGATCGTCGCCGGGCGTGGCTTCGAGCGGGGTGACATCGTCGGGGCGGTCCCGTCGGTGATCGTCAACCAGACGCTGGCGAGGCGCTACTGGCCGGGCCGGAATCCGATGGGCGAAACGGTGACCGTCCACAAGGCGGCCCAGGGGCGGGCCGACTTCGGGCAGCCGGTGCGCGCCACGGTGATCGGGGTGGTCGGCGACGTCCGGCACTTCGCGCTCGACTACGACTTCGAGCCGGAGGTCTACCTCCCCTACACCCTCGTGGTCTGGCCGCGTATCGCGGTTCTCGTCCGCGCCGGTGGCGCGCCCGACGGCCTGGCGCTCGCGCTCAAGCGCGCCGTGCTGAGTGTGGATCCGGACCTTCCACTCGAAGGCGCCGACTTCCGCAGCGGAATCCAGACGCTTACGGGCATGCTGGACGACACTCTGGCCTACCGGAGGCTGGTGACGGGCCTGCTGGCGGCCTTCGCGCTGCCGGCGGTGCTCCTCGCCGCGCTCGGTATCTACGGGGTCATTGCCTACCTCGTTGTGCAGCGGTCCTTTGAGATCGCGATCCGGATGGCCTTGGGCGCCTCCCGGCAGGCGGTCGTTCGGATGGTACTGGGCCAGGGACTCCGGCTGGCACTCGCAGGGGCCGCTCTGGGGTTCCTGGGTGCGCTCGCGGCGACCCGCCTGCTCCAGGCGCAGCTCTTCGGGGTGAGCCCCACCGACCATCTCACATTGTTCGCAGCGACCTGTATCTTGGTGCTGGTCGGATTGATCGCGTCGTACCTTCCCGCTCGGCGGTCGGCCAGGGTGCCGCCGATGCGGGTGCTGCAATCGCAGTAGACGGAGCCGTCGTGTCGCGGCACGAACCGCGAAGCAGGACCCCCGGAGGCGTCATGAACCAGGAGCCGCATCCGCCCCTCGACACCAAGGAGTTCGTCGCCGGCTGGAAGAACATCGTGGAGGAGCATGTGGGCAGCGATCTGGCCAGCGCCCTCCGCAAGCTGGCCGCGGGTGATCCGGGCGGGACCGAAGCCTTGGCCCGCCACGTCACCCATGCACTGCAGGTGGCGGCGAGTCCGACGGGCGGCGTTCAGGCAGCTGTCCACTACCTGTGTGAGGTCGCCGGCGACGCGGAGCAGCCGGGGCCCTCCTAGATCCGCGGCCAATCGCCCATCCGGACCGGAACCGTCCGGCGCCGGCCGGACTCCCGGATGACGGTGAGCGTGATCTCGTCCATCCGCTCGCTCAGGGGGCCGACATGAAGGCGGCATTGTTCCTCTGCGCGCTTGCCGCGCTCGACACCTCGGTGGGCCAGGCACAAGGGCAACGCGTGATGCTGGAGTGGAAGGACGGGGACCGCGGACGCACCAATTTCGAGGTCCACAGCTTCCGCTACTCCGCCGACGCGTACACCCAGACCAAGCCGAACATCGAGCTGCTGACGCCTTCGGGCAACGTGCTCGTCCCCTACTCGAAGATCGGCTCGATCGACTTTCTCGCCTGCACCGGGCGAGGCGCCTCCCACGACCAGGCGGCCCGGTGGGACGTCACCGTGCACCTCGTGTCGGGATCGAAGCGGACCGGGGGTGTGGATCTCCGGTATCTGCTGGGGACGGATGAGGACGGGCTCGAGTGGCGGCTCTGGATGGGGCATCCCTGCACCCG
>CAYPAE010000384.1:0-1774 GCA_964408595.1 uncultured Gemmatimonadaceae bacterium
ACCCGGTCCTCCAGCGAGGCACCCCGCAGGATCGCGCGGCGGATGTCGCCGTCGGTCAGGCAGCCGACCACCCGTTCGCCCCCATCCACCACGAAGGTGATCGCTTCTCCACCGGCCTCGATCGCTTTCAGCGCCTCGAGAATGGTCGAGCCGGCCGGCACGGTGAGACGGGTGAGATCCGGCTTGCGCACCCGGCTGGTCATCGGGCGGGCACTCCCACCACCCGGGCCCCCGCGGCGACGTCGCGGACCACCACCGCGCCCATGCCGACCGTCGCGCCCGCACCGACGCTGGTGTGATCGCGAACCACGGCGCCGAGGCCGATGTACGCCAAGGGGCCGATCCGAACCGCTCCACCGAGGGTGGCGCCGGGAGCCAGTTGGGTGTGCTCCCCGAGCACTGCGTCGTGCTCGACGGTCGCACCGGTGTTGACCACGCAATGCGCGCCGATCCGGGCCCCGGTCTGCACCACAGCTCCCGCCATGATCACGGTTCCTTCCCCGACCGTCGCGGTCGGTGACACCCAGGCCGAGGAGTGGACCACGACCGCCCATCCACTCAGGAGCGGAGTCAGCCGCCGTACCGCGTCCTCCCTCCTGCTCCTGGTCTCCAGCGCCGCGAAGCCCAGGATCCCGAGCGCGCCGCTGTGCCGTTCCAGCGCGTCCTCGCCCCCGAGCCGGGCCACGCCGAGACGCCGGCTGGTCTCCTCGCAGATCTCCGGGTCCACGAAGCCGAGCAGCTCCTGCGCGATGGACCCCGCGCGAATCGCTTCGATCAACACCCGGGCGTGCTCCCCACCGCCGATCACGACGATGCGCCGGCTCATCCGAGATCGCGGAACCGCTTCCGCGGCGGGTGGGGGATCTCCCACCGGCGCAGCGCCGCCACGATCCGCGGAGCGACCGGCGCTGCCGGATAGCCGCCGAGATCCTCGCCGGGAGCCCGCCGGCCGGCGGCCAGGGCCTCACGCAGGGCGGTGGCCACCGCGTCTTCCGCCGCCGGCACGTCGGTGACCGGCGCGCGCCGCAGCCTGCCGCGCTGGCGGTCGCCCACGTTCACGACCGGCACACCGAGCGCGGGCGCCTCGATGATGCCGCTCGACGAATTGCCGAGCACCGCGTCGGCCACTCGCAGCATCCCCCAATAGCGCCGGTCGCCCAGCGCGTCCACCAGCGCGACACGCTTGCGATCCTTGGCCCACCGCCTCCAGTAATCCCCGATCTCCGTTCCTCCAGCGTCCGCGTTGGGCGCGGTCACGACGTACGTGGCAGGGACTCGCGCCATCGCCCCCGCGACGGCGGCGACTTCCTCGCCCGCGGCCCCGCCCAAGGTGGCCGGGTGCATCGTGACGACCACCACCGGCGGCTCCAGCGCCACACCCAGGTCGTCCGAGAGCGCCTCGACCCCGGGCAGGTCGTCACGGTACGCGTGGTCCAGCGCCGGCGCCCCGACCACTACGACGCTCGCGGGGTCCTCTCCCATCTGAATCACGCGGTCGGCATGGACCCGATGGCTCACGAGGTGCAAGTGGCTCAGCTTCGTCAGCGCGTGCCGGCAGGCGTTGTCGATCGCACCCTCGGACTCCTCCCCGCCGTGCAGGTGGACGATCGGAACCTTGGCGAGCGTCGCGGCCAGGCCGGCGGCGAGCGCCTCGGTGCGATCGCCGACCAGCAGGAGGGCGTCGGGTGCGTCCTCCATCAGCGCCGCGCCGACCTGCGCCAGCGCCGCGGCGGTGTCGGCCATCGGGCTCGGCGGCTCCGCCAGGAACGGCAGC
>CAYPAE010000384.1:1784-2810 GCA_964408595.1 uncultured Gemmatimonadaceae bacterium
CGCGCGCGACGGGCACGCCGTCACGCTTCAGCGCCGCGAGCGGCTCGCCGAACCGGCCCTGGAGGTGCATGCCCCCAGCCCACACCGCGACCTCGAATCCCGGCGTGCGGCGGAGCAGCAGAATCGTGCTCCGCAGGATCCCGTAGTCCTGTCGTCCCGTCGTGAGAACGACGAGCCGCCGGGGGTCAGTCAAGGTGACGCTCGCCCAGCATCTCGCCCCGCTCGACACCGATCCGTAGCTTGCGTCCGACCAGCCGGGCGCGGAGCGCCGGCGGAAGACCGGTGCCCGGACGCAGCGCGACCAGGTCCGCCGCCTTCAACACGTGCCCCGCCGGCAGCGGCCGCGAGGCATGGAGACTGCGGCGCACCACGGCGGCATTCGCCAGCTCGGAGGCCGCCGGCCGCTTCACGCCGTCGCCCAGTGCCGATTCGATCTGGCGCACTGCCTTCACCAGCGCCGCCAGCTCGCCGGGCTCGAGCGAGGCGAGATGATCGGGGCCGGGAAGGTCGCGATTCAGCGTGAAGTGCTTCTCCAGCAGGTTCGCGCCGGCCGCCACCGCGGCGAGGCTCACCTCCAGCCCCTCCGTGTGGTCGCTCCAACCGATCGGGACGCCGAATGCCGCCTTCATGGCGCCGATCGCGCGCAGGTTGCAGTCGGAGGCGGCCGCGGGATAGCTGGTGACGCAGTGAAACAGCGCCAGCGGCGGATCGCCGTTCTCCCGAACAACCTGGACCGCCTCCGCCACCTCGGCCAGGGTGCTCATCCCGGTGGACATGAGGACCGGTTTGCCCTTGGCCGCCAGGTGGGCCACGAGGGGATGGTTGGTCACTTCGCCCGACGGCACCTTGAAGGCCGGCATGCCGAGGCCCTCGAGAACGTCGGCGCTGTTTTCGTCGAACGGGGTGGAGAGGAACAGCAGGCCGCGCTCGGAGGCGTGAGCCGCGAGCGGCGCGAGCGCGGCCGGCGGCAGCACCAGCCGGCGCAGCATCTCGAGTTGGCTCTCCGATGAGCCGGTGTTGGCGACC
>CAYPAE010000385.1:0-2800 GCA_964408595.1 uncultured Gemmatimonadaceae bacterium
ACACCGACGCCGCCGTCGTGAGGCCGTGCACCCGGTCCTCGTGCCGGCTCACGAAGATCACGCCGCTCCCCAGGAATCCGATGCTGATGGCCACCGCCTGGACCGCCCGGATGGGGTCCGCCCGAAACGCCGCTTCGTTCGGAGAGATATCCGCCACCGACAACCGGGCGAGCGAGGTGTAGAGGCGCCGGCGACCAGCAGCCGGATCAGGAACTGAAGCTCAGGATGCACCGTGGCCCCCGGTAGGAGACCTCGATAAGGTAGCCGCTCTCGATTGTGCCAGGGGACGTGCCGGGACTAGCCGCGCGCGCCGGTGGTGAGCATCCGCCGGAGGGGGTGGCGAGCATAGATCGGCTGGAGGGCCAGGTAGCGGGTCATCGCACCGGTGCCCGGGACCAGCAGCTCGTACTGCTCGAGGAGCGACGAGGCGGCCGGGTCGTGAGCCGCGGCCGTCGCCTGGAGGAAATGCACCGCGAACGCGATCGCCTCCGCCTGGTGCTCGGACACGTTGTTGTAGCCGTAGCGGCGGGTGTCCGGGATCGGCGCGATCCCCTGCCACAGGGTGCGGAGCTGCGCCGGCGCCCGCGCCTGCCACCGGTGGGCCAGCTCATGGGTCATCGCGTGCCGGAGCTGCTCCTCGCTGCTCATCCGCGCCGGGTCGAGCGCGAGCGAGTCGCGCGAGGCGATGTACTCGCCCAGGCGCCCCGCGCGACGGCCGCGCCTGCCCACCAGCCCGGCGGGGCGCGCCGGGCGGCCGAAGAGCGCGTACAGGGTGTCGGCGTAGGCACTGCGCTCGATCGAGCGGGTCACCAGCCAGATCGCGGCCATGTTCCGAGGATTGACCAGCGGGCGGTCGGGTCGCCACTCGCGTGACTCGGCACTGTCGAGCCACCGCGGTCGCTCGGCGACATCCAGCAGGGGACCAGGCGCCTCGGTTCCGAAGACTCCTCCGTCCATCCGGAAGACGTACACCGGCCGGCCCAGCGCCGAGTCGGCGTACGCCAGCGAGATCGTCGGTGCCCGCCAGCGGCGGCCTTCGCGCAGGCGAACCGGACCGATGAGCGGGTAGGTCTGGGCCAGGCGGCCGTCGGCCGAGAGGAAGACCAGGCCGGTGTCGGTGACGATGAACCGGCCGGGCCGCGGGGGCAGGCCCCGGGGGGAGAGGAACCCGGTGATCTCCGCTCCGACCGGGAGCGTGGTCACCCGCTCGCGGTCGCGGCGGTGCACCGCCGTCGGCGCCGGCCGCGCGGTGTCGGCGCCGGCCGCGGTGGCGTAGCCCTTCGCGCCGCCGGACACCGGCTCACCCGCGACCGAGGCCGCGAGCGCCAGCGTGAGGAGCAGGCGGAGAGCGGCTCGCACCCGATCAGCGCTGGGCGTAGCCCACCGGCTCGGCCGGCGGCGTGTCGGATGCGCTCGCGGGATCGACCCAGGTGGTCTGCACCAGGATCGCGATGAGCAGCAGGATCAGGAAGATCATCGAGCCGAGGATGGCGGCGGCGGCCCGTTCGGGGACGGGAGTGACCGAGGCTGCGGTGGCGGTCGGCGTTGCGCTGGAGTCGGCGGACACTGGGTTGTTCCGGTCTCTGGGAGGTTGAGGGTGATGGATCAGCCGGGGATGCGAAGCCGGGTGCCGGCCAGGAGTGCGTGCTCGTTCCGGATCGAGTTGGCCCGCCGCAGTGCCGTGAGCGACACCCGGTAGCGCCGTGCGATGCCGCTCAGCGTCTCGCCGCGCCGCACCCGATGCGTCTGGGAGCTGGCGGAGTGGTGCGGCCGGCGCTCGCCCGCCGCCCGGATCGCGAGCGCCGAGGGAATCGCGACCGTCGGGACGACGAGCCGGGTGCCCGCGCGGGGGCGCGAGCCGTGCTTGGGATTGGCGGCGCGGAGGTCCGCCACCGGAACCCGGTAGTTGGCGGCGATCGTGGCCAGGCGCTCCCGCTTGCGGACCACGTGGGTCAGGTAGCGCACCCGCTCGCTCGCCGGGAGCGTCGCGTACCCCTCGGCGACGGCCGAACCGGTCCCGGTGGGGAGCCGGACCACCGACCGGGTCCGCGGCGGAGTGGCGAGCCTGAGATACTGGGGATTGAGATCGCGGATCTCGCCCAGGCTGACGTCGGCGAGCTGGGCCACCACGTCGAGACCGGTGGCCTCGGCGACGACCAGGGAGTCGTAGGCGAATCGCTCGACCCGGGCGGTCTCGATGCCGTAGCGCGCCGGCTGCTTGGCGATGATCGCCGCGGCGATGAGCTTGGGGACGTAGTCCCGGGTCTCGTTCGCGAGCAGATCGGACTCGGCGAGCCGGAAGAACGCGGCATCGCCGCCGTCGTCGGCCGGCTCGACCTCCTCCCTCGGCTCCAGCTTCCCGAGGCTGCGCGACACTTTTCCGGCGCCGGCGTTATAGGCGGCGGCCGCCAGGTAGAGCGAGCCGAAGCGCTTGCGCAGGTCGCGGAGATGGCGGGCCGCCGCGTCGGTGGCCTTCACCGGATCCCGGCGCTCGTCCACCCAACTGTCCACCCGGAGCCCGTAGCCGCGGCCGGTCACCCGCATGAACTGCCACATGCCGACGGCGTAGGACCGGCTCACGGCCTCGCTGGAGTAGCCGCTCTCGATGAGCGCCAGGTAGACGAGGTCGCCGGGGAGCCCCTCCGCCACGAACCGCTCGCGGATCATCGGCTCGTAGCGGGCGCCCCGCTCGAGCACCACCGCCAGCAGGTTGGCCGGCATCCCCTGGAAATAGGTCAGGTAATGTTGGACCCGCGGATGCGAGGCGTAGGTGCGGACGTCGATGTCCCAGGTGACATCC
>CAYPAE010000386.1:0-2799 GCA_964408595.1 uncultured Gemmatimonadaceae bacterium
CGGAAACGATCCACCTCGCCCAGCGCGGCATCGTAGTTCCCCGACGCCAGATACGCGTCCACCATCGCACCGTGGGCGCGCAAGGTGCTCGGCTGGGTCGCGACCCAACTGCGCGCGGTGGTGAGCCCCGCCGCCCGAGCCCGGCGGATCGCGGCCTGGAGCGCGAGACTGTCCACCAGCGGGCGGCCATCCGGCGCGGCCGCGAGGGCGAACGAGTCGTTCGCCACCAGCGCGTAGCCCGGCTTCGCTTCGGCGGCCATCCCGAGCATGTACTGCACGTGCTCGTAGGCCAGCGCGTAGTCGGGATCGAGGTCGAGGGCGCGCCGGAAGGCGCGGATCGACTGGGTGAACGCCGGCGCCTGGTTGGGCCCCGCGGTGTCGTGGAACCACGCCTCGCCGAGTCCGTACCACACGTCGGCGTCGCGGGCGTCGCGGGCCAGGAGCCGCTGGTAGAGTCCGCGCGCCTCCACCAACTCGCCTCCGATGAACGCGCGGTAGGCGTTGATGACGGTGCGGTCGTGCTCGGGGAGGTTGCCGGCGTGCGCCGTCGCCCGGACGATCGCGCGGTCGGCCACCGAGTCGTTGGTGCCGACCAGCCAGCCCCGGGTGAGCGCGAGCTTGTAGTAGGCCAGGCCGAAAGTCGTGTCGATCGCCAGCGCGCGGCTCAGGTCGCGCTCCGCCCCCGCCAAGTCCCAGCGGTTGAGCTGATCCACGCCGGCGAGATAGGCACGGTAGGCCTCCAGCGACTGGCTGGTGGACCGCGCGAGCCCGACCGGCAGGTCGGTCGGCGCCCCCGAGAGATCGAGCAGCTTGGCCGCGAGCTGGTCGAAGAGGGGCCGGGCATCCTCGCCGGTCCGGTCGTCCACCCGCGCGACGCTGATCCGGGTGCCGGTGGCGACGTCGTAGACCCGGGCCGCCAGGTGGAGCGAGTCGCCTCCCCGCGAGAAGTCGCCCAGAACCACCGTCCACACCCCGGCCTCGCGGGCCAGCCGCCGCGCCATGTCGAGGCCGATATCCTCCGCCGGCCCCAGCTCGTGGCGGCCCAGGAGGTCGTGCAGCCGCTCCTGGTCCACCACCGTGAGATCGTTCCACTGCGACAGGTTGAGCCCCAGCATGCTGACGCTGCCGTCGCGCATCCAGTCCACGGCTGGATCGTTCCGTAGATTGTCGAACGGCAGCACGAGCATCGAATGCCGCGGGTTCACCCCCGCGGGCGGACCGTCGCTCCGCCGGGCGAGGCCGACGGTTGCGCCCAACGCGGCGAGCGCGATTGCGGCGGCCGCCACGACGGCGGTGCGCCGGTCGGCTCGCTTCGGCGGCAGCGCTCGCTCGCCCATCACCGCCTGACGCAGCTCCTCGCCGGTCTGCCAGCGCTCGCCCGGCTGCTTCTCCAGCGCCTTCATCACCGCGCCCGCCAGCGGCCGGGGGCAGTCGGGCCGGACCCGCTCGATCGGGGTCGGGCGCTCGGCGATGTGCTTGGAGACCACCACACGATTGGTGCCCTGGAACGGCGGGTGGCCCGCCAGCATCTCGTAGGCGACCACACCGAGCCCGTAGAGGTCGCTCCGGCTGTCCACCTCCTCGCCGGCCGCCTGCTCCGGGCTCATGTAGCTGGGCGTCCCCACCGCGACCCCCTGCCCCGTGCTGGAGGCGCCGTCCGCCACCATCGCGCGGGCGATGCCGAAGTCGGCGAGGAGCGCCCGGCCGCTGCCGCTCTCGATCAGCACGTTCTCCGGCTTCACGTCCCGGTGCACCACGCCGGCGCGGCCGGCGCTGTCGAGCGCCGCCGCGAGGTCGACCACGATCCGCGCGACATCGGCGATGGGCAGCTTCCGGTCCCGGCTCAGCCGCTGGCGCAGGCTCTCGCCCTCGACCTCGTCCATGACGTAGTAGAGGAGGCCCTGTGCCGTGCCGGCCGCATGGACGGTGACGATGCTGGGATGGCGTAGCCGAGCGATGGTACGCGCTTCCGCCAGGAAGCGGCGGACGATGGAGGGATGCGCCGCGAGCTCGGGGTGCACGACCTTGATCGCCACCCTGCGATCGAGGGTGGTGTCGGTCGCGAGGAAGACGACCCCCATCCCTCCACGGCCCAGCTCACGCTCCAGCCGATACTGCGGCTCGAGCGCTCCCTGGAGTGCCGCGAACGGGTCGGTCGTCGGGTGGCTCATGCTGGGACCGGTCGAGAGGGACGGGTCAGGCAATATACCGAGCCAGGATCACCGTTGGATGCATTGCTGCCGAAAAACGTTGCGCCGGGCGGTGTTTCTGAGTGTTTCGGGTTGAACCCGAATTGACGTCTCAGGCTCATCCTCTTGCACCATCGTCTGGAGGAATCCGTGCCCGCCACCGTCGCTCCCCTCTCTACCACCGTCGCCGCGGTTCTCCTTCCGGGCGAGCGCCTCCGGGTGGATGCGGCGGGAAACGGGTGTTTCGCGGTGGTCCACCGGGACTCGGTGCCGGATGCCGTCCGTGTGGTACGGGAGCGGGCGGTAGACGCGGTGCTCCTGTCGGTGCATCGCTGCCCGCCCGACCAGGTCGAAGCGGTACGGCATCTGGTCCACGAGTTTCCCGGGATCCCCACCGTGGCGCTGGTCTCCCAGCACGATCCGTCCGCCACCGAGATGCTGCTCCGGCTGGGCGCGTCGGGGGTGCAGCAGGTCGTGGACGTCACCTCACCGACCGGGTGGAACCGGCTCCGGCAGGTGGTCGGGCAGCCCGCCACCCGAGCGGCCTCGCGGATTCAGGGGCCGATCCTGTCGGCGATGGCCGAAGCCCCGGCCGACGCGCGGCTCTTCG
>CAYPAE010000387.1:0-2790 GCA_964408595.1 uncultured Gemmatimonadaceae bacterium
AACTTGCTGTCGTCCAGCGCCGCGGCGTAACCCAGGACGATGAGCCGGGCCGCCATCCAGTCGGTCAGCACCACGATGTCGCGGTCGATGCTCTGGTTCCGCTTCAGCGGCTCATCGATCTTGGCGAAGAACTCGGCATTGTCGTTGACGTCCTCGCTGTACTCGACCTTGATCCCGGTCGCCTGCTCGAAGTCCGGCACCGTCTTGGGGTCGATGTAGAGCGGCCAGTTTGAGATCCGGACCGCCCCGCCAGCCCCGCCGCCCCCGGCGGCACCCCCTGCGGCCGGGGCTCCTTCCTTGCCCCCACAGGAAGCGAGGAGGTTTCCGCCCAGCGCCAGCCCGCCGGCCGCGAGGGCCGAGCTGGTGAGGAACCGGCGCCGGCTCAGCGCCTGCCGGAGGAGCTCATGGATCTCGTGGTCGCGGTCGTCGTTACGCCTGTCGCTCATGGACGCCCTCCGAGGTTCGGAATGGGAAGGGCCGCACGTTCCACGGTGGTGTGGAGGTCGGCCTCGACAGCGACCGGCTGGGAGGCCGGCGGGAGCAGTCGCGCTGTGTCGGGGTCCCAGCTCACCCGAAGGGCGAGACCGGGCCGGAGGTCGGGGATCGCCTGCTCCGGGCCCACGTGGGCCACGATCTCCGTGCCGTCCGGGGCCACGAGGATGCAGCGGATCACCGGCCCCTGGAACACCGCGTGCCGGACGGTGACGGGGATTCCGTTGCTCCTCGCGTCACTCCCCGTGAGGCGCAGCCGCTCGGGGCGGACCATCACCGTGGCCGCTGCCCCCGTCTGCCGGGGCTCGGCTCCAGCGAGGAGGCTCACCTCGCCGTCCCCCGCCACCCTCACGGTGACCCGATCGCCGCCGACCCGGGTCACCACCCCGGGGATGAGATTGGCTATGCCGATGAAATTGGCGACGAACACCGACGCCGGCGAGTGGTAGATCTCCTCCGGCGGCCCGATCTGCTCCACCCGGCCGTCGTTCATCACGGCGATCCGGTCGGACATGGTGAGCGCTTCTTCCTGGTCGTGGGTCACGTAGATGAAGGTGATCCCCACCTCGCGCTGGATCCGCTTGAGCTCGATCTGCATCGTCTGCCGGAGCTTGAGATCGAGCGCGCCGAGCGGCTCGTCCAGCAGGAGGGCGCTGGGATAGTTGACCAGCGCTCGCGCCAGCGCCACTCGCTGCTGCTGCCCGCCCGAGAGCTGCGCCGGCCGGCGCTCCGCGAAATCCGTCAGTCGGACTACCGCGAGCAGCGCCCGTACCCGGCGATCGATCTCGGCCGGCTCCACCTTGTGGCTCCGGGGGCCGAAGGCGACGTTGTCGTACACCGTCATGTGGGGGAAGAGCGCGTAGTGCTGGAAGACGGTGTTGACGTTGCGCCGGTAGGGTGGGACCCGGGAGACGTCCTGGCCTTCGAGCAGGATGCGGCCACCGGTCGGCTGCTCGAACCCCGCGATCATCCGGAGCGTCGTGGTCTTGCCGCAGCCGGAGGGGCCGAGCAGGGAGAAGAACTCACCGCGCCCGATGGTGAAGTCCGCCTCCTGTACCGCCAGGTACTGGCCGAAGCGCTTCACCACCCGATCGAGCTCAATCACGGCGTCGCGCGTGCCGTCCGAACCTTCGACTCTGGTCGTTGTCATGTCCGGGTGCTTCGAGGGATGGGGAGAGGTGAGCAGGGCTCAATCTGGCACGCCGCGCGGGAGTTGACAACCGGGTGGCGGCGGCGCAAGCTAGGACTCATACGGGATCGTGCGACCCCTCCGAGGCGATAGCATCCTTCATTCCACCACCCATCAGGACGCCTGCCCATGAGCACCACCCTCGCGCCCGACCCGCGGGAGGCGAGCGATCGTCTGCTCGCCCGCGCCCGACAGATCGGGGAGCAGGAGATGTCCAGGCTCCTCGCCCGCACCCCGGAATCCGCCCGGCTGTTCGACCGTGCGGCGAGGATCCTGCCCTTCGGCGTGGCCTCGTCGTTCCAGAAGATGCAGCCCTATCCGGTGTACCTGAGCCGGGGCCAAGGAAGCCACGTCTGGGACCATGACGGCAGCGAGTACCTCGATTTCCACTGCGGGTTCGGCGCGATGCTCGTGGGGCACGCGCACCCGCGGATCGTGGAGGCGATCGGTGAGGCGGCCTCGCGAGGGACCCACTTCGCGGTGACCACCGAGTCCGCCGTGGCCTTCGCCGAGGAGATTTCCCGCCGGTTCAATCTGGAGATGGTGCGCTTCGCCAATTCCGGCACCGAGGCCACCATGGATGCCATCCGGGTGGCCCGTGCGGCCACCGGGCGGGACGTGGTCTGCAAGATCGAGGGGTCGTATCACGGGCACCACGACGCCGTGATGTTCTCGGTGATCCCCAACGCCGACGTGATGGGCGGCCGGGAGCGGCCCGCCAGCGCGCCGGTCTCCAAGGGTATGGTGAAGGACGCCGCCAAATACATCGAGGTCGTGCCCTTCAACGACGCCGGCCACCTGGAGGACCTCTTCAACCGGCGCGCTCCCGAGATCGCCTGTCTCATCATGGAGCCGGCCATGATGAACCTGGGCATCGTGCTCCCTCAGCCGGGATACCTCGAGCGGGTGCGCGAGTTGTGCACCAAACACGGGGTGGTGTTCATCTTCGACGAGATCAAGACCGGCTTCGCCATCGCCGCCGGCGGGGCGACCGAGCGGTTCGGGGTACGGCCCGATCTGGTCTGTCTCGCCAAGGCGATCTCGGGTGGACTCCCGGCGGCCGCCTTCGGTGGGCGGGAAGACCTCATGCGCCTGATCGAGCGCGGAGT
>CAYPAE010000388.1:0-2780 GCA_964408595.1 uncultured Gemmatimonadaceae bacterium
CATGGAGCGGGAGCGCGACCGAAGCGCCTTCCGGCACGTTCTGAAGCGCGATGCCCACCGCCAGGGCCACGGCGGCACCGAAGGATGGCGCGCCCGGGATCGTCGCCGCTTCCGGCGCCGCCGCAGCGCCGAACGCCACCCCGATCGCCAGACCCTCCGGGATGTTGTGCAGGGTGATGGCCAGGATGAGCAGCGTGGTCGTCGACCACCGCGTCTGCGGTCCCTCGGCCGCGGTGGCGGGCAGGGTGGGATGCAGATGCGGGAGGAGGCGATCCGCCACCGCCAGGAACGCCGCCCCGGCCAGAAGCCCGACCGTCGGCGGCAGCCAGGGCGGTTGGCCCTGGGCTCCGGCGACGGCGATCGCGGGCTCGAGAAGCGACCAGTATGACGCCGCGAGCATGACTCCGCCGGCGAAGCCCAGCATGGCGTCGAACAGGGCGCCGCGCCCGAGTCGGCCGACGATCACCAGTGCGGCGCCCGCCGCGGTCAGCAGGAGTGTGCCCAGGCCGGCCAGAAGCGCCTGAAGGGGGGGAGCGAGCGCGGCGAAGGCCGGCATCACAGTGAGGTGGCAGGGACTGGGTGGATTCGAGGCAACGGGGTGATAAGAAAGGCGGCCCGCCACTGTCGAGCCGAGGCTCGGAGCGCGGGCCGCCTACGTACCGGTCACCGGGGTCGGAAACTTTCGTTTCCGTTCTTCTCCTCTCGGCGCCGCAAGCGATTTCTTGCGGGTGTGCCTCGAAGGCTCCGGGTGTGATCCTCACATGGTGTGATCGCGCCATGTGATTCACCGGTACGGGCGCTGCACGTCGGAAGGGTCGCGGACCTTCCTCGTTCACGGCACACCGCGGCGCCGCTGCGGCGTGGGTGAAGCGCGCGACTGGCTTCACCATGGGACCAAAGATACGACCAGCCCGTGAAGGCAGCGTGAAGGCGGGAGGAAGATTTCACCACGAACCCGATCGCCGGCAGGCATCTCCGCCGATGAAGTGATCTTCACTGCGCTCTCACTGTCACTTCAACCCGAGCGGGAAGAATTGAGCCCGTGCCGGAAGGCATCGCCCGGTACGCGACCGGATGTCATCCATCACGTTGCTGCGGGCCGCACCCGGCCGCCGAGCTCCGGTCGGAGGCCACGGAGTTGCGCGATCTGCTCCAGCATCGTCTCCACCACTACGAGGCGGCCTTGCACGACGCGGCGCTTCCACTCCCCTACGAGCCAGTCGATTCCGGCGAGATGACGCTGCCCCCCTGGGGGGAATCGCCGCGGCAGCTCAGCGGCCTCCCTGGCGGCGCGGGGCTCAACATCGCCTACGAGGCGGTTGACCGGCACGCACTGTCGGCCCAGGGCGCCAAGGTGGCGATCCGCTGGCTGGGCCGCCAGGGCGAGGTCCGGGACATCGATTACGCCGAGCTGCGCACTCTCACCGACCGGTTCGCGTTGGTGCTGCGATCGCTCGGGGTAGGCCCGGGCGACCGGGTGTTCGCGCTCTGCGGCCGGATTCCGGAGCTCTATGTCGCCGCGCTGGGGACGCTCAAGAATCGAAGCGTCTTCTGCCCGCTCTTCTCGGCATTCGGCCCGGAGCCGATCAAGGCTCGTCTGACCATCGGCCGGGCGAGGGTGCTGGTGACCACCGAGGCGCTCTACCGCCGGAAGGTCGAGGCACTCCGGGCCGACCTGCCCGGGCTCGAGCACGTCCTTCTGCTCGCCGACGACGGGGGCGCCACCGCCGTGCCCGGCACCGCCGATCTTCGCGCTCTGATGAGCGCCGCCGCCGGAGAGTTCACGATCCCGGCCACGAACGCCGATGACCCGGCGCTCCTCCACTTCACCAGCGGGACGACCGGACGACCCAAGGGTGCCATTCACGTCCATGGGGCGGTGGTGATGCACCACCGGACCGCGCAACAGGCACTCGACCTCCGCGAAGACGATGTCTTCTGGTGCACCGCCGACCCGGGATGGGTCACCGGCACCTCGTACGGCATCATCGCGCCGCTGACCAATCACGTCACGAGCATCGTCGATGCGGGCGACTTCGATGCCGACCGCTGGTACCGTATCATCCAGGATCAACAGGTCACGGTCTGGTACACCGCACCCACCGCGATCCGGATGCTCATGAAGGCGGGGACCGAGCTGGCCCGGCGCTACGACCTCTCTTCGCTCCGCTTCCTGGCGAGCGTGGGGGAGCCGCTCAATCCCGAGGCGGTGCACTGGAGCCGGGAGGCGTTCGGCACTCCGTTCCACGACAACTGGTGGCAGACCGAGACCGGCGGAATCATGATCGCCAACGACCCGTCGCTGCCGATCCGGGAAGGCTCGATGGGGAAACCGCTGCCGGGGATCCACGCGGCGATCGTGCGGCGCACCGAATCGGGTCTGGAGGTCCTGGAAGAGCCGGGCAGACAGGGGGAGCTGGCCATTCGCACCGGGTGGCCGTCGATGTTCCGCGGATACTGGGGCGAGCCGGAGCGCTACGCCAAGTGCTTCATCGGCGGCTACTATCTCACCGGCGATCTGGTGAAGCGCGACGCCGACGGCTACTACTGGTTCGTCGGCCGGGCCGACGATGTGATCAAGACCTCCGGGCATCTCGTCGGTCCCTTCGAGGTGGAGAGTGCACTGCTGGAGCATCCGGCGGTCGCGGAGGCGGGAGTGATCGGCCGCCCGGACCCGGTAGCGGTAGAGGTGAACAAGGCCTTCGTCTCGCTGCGCGATGGATTCGAGCCCGCGGAGTCGCTCCAGCCCCAGCAGCACGCCCACGCCCGCCCCCCGCACG
>CAYPAE010000389.1:0-2766 GCA_964408595.1 uncultured Gemmatimonadaceae bacterium
CCACCCCCGATGCCCCGGCGATCCACCGCGCCCTTCGGCGAATGGTGGATGCCGGCGTCACCACGGCGGCCCTCGAGGTAACATCGCACGGAATCGCGCTGCGCCGTGTGGCGGGGCTCACCTTCGCCCTGGGCGTAGTCACCAACCTGGTGCCGGACGAGCACCTCGACTTCCACGGCACCGCCGAGCACTATCTCCGCACCAAGGCACGCTTCTTCGACATGCTGGCGGACGGGGCACCGCTGGTGGTGAACCGCGACGACGCTCGGGTGCAGAGTCTGGTGGCCGAGGCGGCCGTGGCGGCCAGGAGACCGGTCGTCACCGTCTCCCCCGCGGGCCACCCGCAGGCCTCCGTGGCGGTCACCGGTCTCCGGATCGATGCGGCGGGCTCCGCGTTCGCCCTGGAGATCCGGACCCCGCTCCCCCGCATGGACGGTGGGGTCGTGCCCCCGGGAGCGGTTCCGCTGGTGCTTCCCGTGCTGGGAATCCACCAGGTGGCGAACGCGGCCCTCGCGGCCGTGGTCGCGCTCGTCGCGGGCGGCACGCCGACCGGAATTACCGAGTCGGTCGCCGAGCTGGCCCCGATGCGCCGCCGGATGGAGATCGTGCGCCACGCGTCGCCTGTCGTCGTCGACGACACCGTGGGAAATCCGCAGGCGCTCGAGGCAGTCTTCCAGAGTATCCGCACGATTCCCCACGACGGACTCCGGATCGCGTTCGGGATCCGCGGTTCACGCGGTCCCGGGATCAACCGCCGCCTGGCCGCCACCCTCGCCTCCTCGGTGCGCGAAGCCGGGCGGCCGGTCCGGCTGGTGGTCACGGCCGGCGAGGAGGCCGCCGGCCCTCGGGACCGGGTCCGGCCGGAGGAGCGGGAGGCAGTACTCGACGTGCTACGTGTGGAAGGAGTCGCCTTCAGCTACGAGCCGACGCTGAGGGAAGCGGTACGACTGGCGTTGGAGGGGAGCTCGGACGACGATCTGGTCCTGCTGCTCGGCGCCCAAGGGATGGATCGCGCCGCCGAGATCGCGAGGGGAATGCTGGAATGAGACGCACGACCGGTGTCACCCTGAGCGCAGCGAAGGGGTCGGAGCCGGCATAGGCCCCTTCACTTCGTCCAGGGTGACACCGGAGACCAATCCCTACGGACGCAGCCCCCTCCTCCCTGCCGCCCAGGCGTCGTAGACGTTGAACGACTTCATCTGATCGGCGAGATCGGTGTTGCGGACCAGCGAGTCCACCTGCTGGGCGGAATGGCGGGGGAGCGAGACGTCGAGCGTCGCGAACCCCCAGGTCGTGGCGGCCGCGACCGCAGCGTTGAGCCGGAGCTGCCGCAGGTCGGCCCGGCCGAACTCGTCCGAGCGGGCATGGTAATTCGGGCCGTAGTTGGCCGACTCCTGGTTCGCCACCAGGTTGGGGACGCCCTGTATCATGAAGTCGTAGTTATCGGTGCCGACGATGGGGATGTTGATGTGGGCGAACGGCCCCAGGGCGGCCACCGGTACCAGCGCGCGCTCCAGCACCGGGGCCATGTCGGCGCGCCCGCCGGTGAAGAAACCGGTGATCCGGCCGGTGCCGATGTCGTAGGACGAGGCCATGACGTGGCGGTCGAGCTCGGCGGCATGAGCCAGGGTGTAGCCGAGCGACCCGTTCAGGTTCTGCTCCTCGCCGTTCCATAGAGCGAACCGGATCGTCCGCGCGGGCTCGAGGCCGAGCCGGCGGATCTGACGGGCGATGTCGATCACCATCGCGGAATTCGCGCCGTTGTCGAGCGCGCCGGTGCCCAGGTCCCACGAGTCGAGGTGGGCACCGATGACGACGATCTCGTCCGGCCTGGTGCTCCCTCGGATCTCGCCGATGACGTTGTGGGTCTGGTAGGCGGGTCCGGACTGGATGTCGAGCGCGGCGGTGAGCGTCAGCGGAGTTCCCGCCCGGAGCAGCCGGAGCGCGCGGGCCGCCGCGTCCCGCTCCATCATCATCATCGGATGTCGGTTGGCGAAGCCGAGCGAGGCGTTGTGCCGGGCCAGCGTGTTTCCCGGACGCGAGGACATGTAGACCAGTCCCGCCGCCCCGGCCGCGATGGCTCGCCGCTCGATGTGACCCGCCTCGGTGTACTCCCGGAAGAGTCCGTCCAGGTCGAGCAGCTCGTCGGTCTCGATCAGCACGAAGGCGCCCTTTGCCCTGGCGCCGAGCGCGGCGTAGTCGGCCTCCGCTCCCTTGCCGGCGTCCACCAGGGCGGCCGTGAGTCCCGCCGCCGGAGTGCCGGCGGAGAATGGGAGCGCCGCCACCTTGGAGCTGAAGGTGACCCCCTTGCCCTTCACCGTCGCCCGGGCCGACCGCTCCAGCCAGAGCCCCGGCATCTGAAACGGTTCCTTCCGTGCGTCCACGCCGGCTTCACGGAACCGCTCGAGCGCCCAGTCGAACGCGCGCAGATTCGCCGGCGAGCCGGTCGGCCTGCCGCCGATCTCATCGGTGAGCGTCTGGAGGTCGCGTACCATCGGTGTGTCGCCGAGCAGGGCGCCGACCAGACGGGACGCGTCGTCGGATTGCGCCGACAGCGGGGCGGTCGATCCGGCGGCGAGCGCAACCGCAACCGTCAGAAAGCGAAGTGAGTTGGCGCGCACAGAACCTCCGGGATTGGGGGCCAGGCCTGTCATGGTCCCCTTCGCTGGGCTCAGGGTGACACCGGGCCCGTTTCCCGTCACCGATGCCTGCCCCACTGCCGTCTGCCCGAGTTCCCGCCCGCCTGCCCGCCTGCCCGCCTACTTA
>CAYPAE010000390.1:0-2750 GCA_964408595.1 uncultured Gemmatimonadaceae bacterium
CGGCGGCGCCGAGGGCCGCGGCGTCGCCGGGCTCGACGCCCAGACCGTCGAGCGACGCGAGGCGGAGCGCGCGGGTCAGCTCCTCGCGGGCCAGCGCCGGGTCGAATTCCCACGGCTCCCGCGGGGCCACAGGGATCGCGCCCGCGGCGTCCGGCGGGATGCCCGTCGGAAGCACGAGCTCCGCGGCCTCGTAGCGCGCCAGCGCCGCGCCGATTTCCGCCCGTGCCACCGTCTCCAGGACGAGCTCGCCCGTCGTGAGGTCGAGCGCGGCCAACCCCGCCGGGTCGGAGCGCGGGTCGAGCCCCACGAGGAAGTTGTTGCGGTGGCGATCGAGCCAGTCCTCCGACAGTACGGTGCCGGGTGTCACCGTCTCGACCACTTCGCGCCGCACCAGTCCCTTGGCGAGCTTCGGGTCCTCCACCTGCTCGCAGATGGCGACCCGGTGTCCCGCGCCCACCAGCTGGCGGAGATATTCGGCCGCGGCCTTCACCGGCACGCCGGCGAGGGGGACACCGTCGCCGCGCGATGTGAGCGTGATCTCCAGGACGCGCGCGGCGAGCTCGGCGTCCTGATAGAACATCTCGTAGAAGTCACCGACCCGATAGAAGAGGATCGTGTCGGGACGCTGGGCCTTGACCTCGCGCCAGTGCTTGAGCATCGGCGGGGTCGAGGCACTGGCGGTCTCGCGGCTCACGGACGCCACGGGGAGAAACGGGGGGACTGGCGGGACATACGCTGGAGAATATAACCCTTCATTCCTGGGGCGACCTCGTCCTCCCCTCCGCGAAACGTGAGGTGCACATGGCTGGTCAAGGCTCGACGGGCAACGTGATCGCCGCGCTCGCCAGTTTCTTCATCCCGGGACTGGGACAGCTGATCCAGGGACGGCTGATCAGGGCCGGGGTGATGTTCGTGCTCGCCGCGGTGCTCTGGTGGTTCCTGCTCGGCTGGATCATCCATCTGTGGTCCATCCTCGACGCGGCGCTGTGGAAGCCGGGAGGGGAGGTCTCGGTCTGATGTCCGCTTTCCACTTCGCCTTCTTCGTGCGCGACCTCGAGTCCACCCGCCGGTTCTACGGCGAGATCCTCGGCTGCCGCGAGGGCCGAAGCAGCGACACCTGGGTGGACTTCGATTTCTTCGGCAACCAGATCTCGGCCCACAACACCGGCAAGGTGACGCCGACGCAGAACACCGGAAAGGTCGAGGACATCCTGGTGCCGATGCCGCACTTCGGCGCGATCCTGGACTGGGACCAGTTCAACGCCATCGCCGGCCGGGTCCGCGCAGCGGGGATGCCGTTCATCCTGGAGCCCCGCAGCCGCTACGCCGGGCAGCCGGGAGAGCAGGCCACGATGTTCCTCCTCGACCCCAGCGGCAACGCGCTCGAGTTCAAGAGCTTCAAACACCCGGAGCACGTGTTCACCGCATGACGGCCGCGTCGGTCGCCGTGATCGGCGGCGGGGTGATCGGCGCCAGCGTGGCGTATCACCTCGCCGCGCGCGGCTGGCGGGACGTCGTGATCCTCGACCGAAGCGCACGCCCGGGCGAGGGGAGCACCGGCCGGGCCACCGGCGGCTTCCGGGCGCAGTACGCCACGCCGATCAACGTGCGCCTCTCGCTCCTCGCGCGGGAGAAGCTCTGCCGCTTCGAGGCGGAGACGGGAGTGGACCCGGGCTACTCCCAGGCCGGCTACCTCTGGCTCGGCGCCGACGAGTCCGAGCTGGCGGAGCTGCGCGAGGGCCAGCGGGTCCAGCACGCCGAGGGGTTGAGCGAGGCGGTCGAGGTGGGCCCGGCCGACGTGGCCCGGCTCAATCCGGCGCTCGCCGGCGACGGCATCGCCGGGGGTGTCTTCTGCCCCACCGACGGCTTCATCCGGCCGCTCCGGCTGCTGGAGGGCTATCTCGCCGCGGGAGCGCGACTTGGCGTTCGGGTGGAATGGGGGACCGAGGCGACCGGGTTCTCGCTTCGCCCGGACGGCACGATCTCGGCGGTGCTCACGTCCCGCGGACCGATCGGCGTGGCAGCCGCGGTGAACGCGGCCGGAGCGTGGGCGGCCGTGGTCGCCGAGTGGGCAGACGTGGCGCTGCCGGTCACGCCACTCAGACGGCAGGTCGCGGTCACGGCTCCGTGCGACCTGCTTCCCGAGAGGATGCCGATGACGATCTTCGCGGGCGACGGCTTCCACCTCCGGGTGCGCGACGGCCGCGTGCTGCTCCTTTGGCCCACGCCGGGCGTCGAAGGCCGTCCGTTCGACCACTCGGTGGATCCGGCGTGGGTCCGGCAGGTGACGGCCATGGCGCACCAGCGGGTGCCCGTGCTGTGTCGCGCCGCTATCGAACCGGCCGCCTGCTGGGCCGGGCTCTACGAGATGTCGCCCGACCAGCACGCCATTCTCGGCCCCGCGCCCGGTTGCTCCAACCTCTTTCTGGCGAACGGCTCCTCCGGCCACGGTGTCATGCACTCGCCCGCACTGGGCCAACTCCTCGCCGAGATCATGTCCGACGACAGAGCCACGTCGCTCGATGTCGGCGCGCTCCGGCCGACGCGATTCGTCGAGGGGGATCCGAACCCGGTGTCGGGCCTCTTGTGAGGCGCGCCGCGCTCTTCGGCGTTCTCAGCGCGTCATCCCGAACGCAGTGAGGGATCGGTCCGCTCATGAGCGTGAGCATCCGGGCTCACTCGCATGGACTGGCCGATCCCTCGCTCCGCTGGTATGAATGGGATCTTGTCAAGGTTCCGCATCGGTGGTG
>CAYPAE010000391.1:0-2742 GCA_964408595.1 uncultured Gemmatimonadaceae bacterium
GACACCGATTGTGGGGACTGGTCGAATATGGCCGGCGGAGGGGTGGGTCGCCAGCTAGAGCGGGAGCGAGTCTGTGGGCCGCCCGGAGCACCCTCGGCACGGAGACCCACCGGGTCCAGTCTCGCTCGAGCTGACGGGGCATCCAGCTGATCACCACCCGCGATCGGGGCGAGCGGTAGGCCCACCGCAGTGCCCCACGCAACGAGCGGTGGATCCCGACCACCCGCGATCCGAGGGCGAACGCCAAGTGGTAGAAGCCGCTGTCGTTCCCGATGCAGAGATCGCAGCTGGCGAGCTTCGGGACTACCTCCTCCAGCCGGCCCGACACGCAGTGCACGTTGGCGTGGTCGGCCAAGTATCCGGGCGCGCGGAAGAGCGTCTCGGTCTCACCTAGAAAGAACAGCACCGTCACCCGCGGCCGTTCCGCGAGCGCGCAGGCCAGGGCGCGAAACTTCTCGGCCGGCCAGATGCGCTGCCGGTCTCCGGCTCCCGGCTGGATAGCGACGAGCAGCGCGTCGTGCGCAAAGCCGGTGCGGAATGCCCGGCGGGCTTCCTCTTGCGAGGGCGTGAGGGGTATGCCACCGTCCCCGGGTGCAGGCAGGCCGGGAAACAGCTCCTGCAACTGAGCGAAGCGCACCCGCAGCACGTTCCTGCTGCCCCAGCCCCGCTGCGAGGGGGCGCTGACCCAGGTCGGGCGATCGGATCGCCGCAACGCGGCGGTCCATGGACCTCGCTCCCCCTCCGTGTTCCAGACCCACTCGGCGTTTCTCTCCCGGAGCCATGCGAGTCGTTCGTCGTCCCCGAGCCGGTCGAGCGGACGATGGTCGAGGACCGTGGCCGTGGCGCGCAGGTTCTCGGCGAGGGGGAACAGTCCCGGTGTGAGCAGCTCGATGCGCAGGTCGGGACGCGCGGCGCGCAGAGCGCGCAGGCTCGGCAGCAGGGTGAGCGCGTCGCCGATGCCACGTTCGGCGATAGCCAGGAAGCCCGGGCGGGACAGGTCGGTCGCCAGGCTCACTCGACCAGGTCCTTCAGCTTGGTCGCCGCCTCCGGACCCGCCGGGCTCTCCTCGTCGTGCTTGAGGAAGACGTACGCCTCGCCCCAAGGCTGGCTACTGATCCGCTCGGCCCAACCCTTCAGCTCGTCGCCGCCGTATTCCGTCTTCCGGAGCCGGAGATATCCCCACGAGGCCGTGGGCACCAGCGGCGTGGCTCCCTCGTCCTCGTCCACTCCGACCAGCGCGATGTCGTGAGCCCGGAGCGCCTCGTACACCTCGTCGTCGAACCATGACTGGTGACGGAACTCCAACGCGGCACGCCAGGTCCGCGGCACCTTGCCGACGAAGGTGCGCAGCAGCTCGATGTTCTTGCGCAGCGAGGGCGGGCACTGAAACAGCGTCGGGCCGAGCTTCTCGCCCAGGACGTTGACGGTTCGGAGGAAGTAGCCCAGCGTGTCATCCTCGTCGGTGAGCCGGTTGATGTGGGTGATCCGGCGGGAGGCCTTGAGCACGAAGCGGAACTCGGCCGGCACCTGAGCGGCCCAATCGAGCAGCACCTTCTCCTTGGGGATGCGGTAGAAGGAGTTGTTGATCTCGACGGTGGGAAGGCGGGTGCCGTAGTGGCGGAGCATGTCGTCCGCCGGGAGGTCGGCGGGGTAGAACGAGCCCTTCCACTCCTTGTAGGACCAGCCGCTGGTGCCGACGAGGATATTCATGGGTTACTCGCTCAACAACTTGTACGCCTTCAGGTGCCGCAGCGCCGCCGCCCGCTTGCCGGCCTGCTCGTACAGCCTCGCGAGATTGAAGTGCGCATCGGCGAACTGGTCGTCGGCGTCGAGCGCCTTGCGGTAGGCCTCGATCGCCTCGGCCCGGCGGCCCAGCTCCTCCAGCGCGGTGCCCAGGTTGAAGGCGGCCGTGGGATGCCTGGGCTGCGCCGCGAGCGCGGCCCGGTACTCGGCGATGGCCAGCTCGGGGTGCCCGTCCTCCTGGAGCCACCGGCCAAGGTTGACTCGGGCGGACGCGTGCCGGGGATCGAGCGCCACCGCTCGGGTGTAGGCGTCCTTGGCGTCCTGCGGAGCCGCGCTCTCCAGATCGACCCCCAGCGAGTACCACTGCTCCGCCGTGAGCGGCTCGTCGGACCGGCGCGCCCGACGGGCCATGCGGCGCGCGGTCGGCGCGGCCCGATCCGCCAGGTCCGCGACGTGGAAGTCGAGCAGAAGCTGGCCCGACTCCGGATTCCAGGTCTCGGTGCCGTCGCGCACTACGACGCGATCGCCTTCGGAGGAGATTCGCAATCCGCTCAGCGTGCGGCCGACGGGAAGCTGGCGGGTGAGCGTGCGGAGGGCGCGGCGGATCCGAAGCGGGGCGATGCGGGCTTCACTCAGCGCCTTGGCGGCGCGCAGCAGGACCAGATCCTGGAAGGAGAATCGGTAGGAGTTGCGGGGCCCGCGGTCCGGGGAGAGGTAGCCCACCCGAGCGTGGGAGCGGACCTGCGCCTCGGACAGGCCGAGCAGCTTGGCCACGTCGCGAGTGGTGTAGGACTTCATGTGCGGAATCTAGCGCGCGCCGCCCGCCTTTTTCTTCGGCTTCGCCGCGGCTTCTTTCTCGGCCGCCTTCGCTGCTGCCATGCTGACGGCGGGCTTCTTCTCCGCCGTGCTGGCGCCGCGCTTGGCCAGGCTCGCTTTGAGGGCGTCCATCAGGTCGATGATCTTGGTCTGCGGCGCGGCCGGCTCGGCGGTGATCTCCTG
>CAYPAE010000392.1:0-2740 GCA_964408595.1 uncultured Gemmatimonadaceae bacterium
GCGGGCCGGGTGAGGAGGTGCAGGTCGCCGTCGAGAATGACACCCTCGACCAGCGCGACGTGCGCCGGCAGCCGGTTGGTGGATCCCCAGTCATTCATCGTCTAGGCCGGGACATAGGTGCGGAAAGTGAATGGACCGGGGAACCGCGGCAAGTGGTAGGTCAGCCGCGGATTTCGGTGCCTGCCCGCGACTCGATCAGGCGGATCGCCTCCAGATAGTCGGCCGACTCGCCCAGGGCGGCCCGGGCCTGCCCCAGCAACTCGCCGGCGAGGTCGAACACCGGTCCCTCGACCCCCGTCTCCCGCAGCAGCTCGCTGGCGATCCCCACGTCCTTCTCCAGCAGCGCCAAGCGGAAGGTCCGGGGCCAGGCGCCGGTGAGCACCCGCTCCGGGACCAGGGTCTCGCTCACGAACGAGCGGCCGCTGGACACGTTGAGCACGTCGAGGGCCGTTCGAGCCGGGACGCCGGCCTTGACCAGCGCCGCGAGCCCTTCGCCGACCGCGAGGATGTTGACCGCGAGCAGTGCGTTGTTCACCGCCTTGAGGGCGTGGCCCGCGCCCACCGGGCCCACGTGGTCGATCCGGCTTCCCATCACCGCGAGGATGGGGCGGGCGCGGGCGAAGGTCTCCTCGTCGGCCCCGACCATGATCGTGAGGCTGCCGGCCTCGGCGCCGTTGGTGCCGCCGCTGACCGGTGCGTCGGCGAAGGCGGCGCCGTGTTCGGCGAGGCGCGCGGCGAGCCGCCGCGAGGTCGCCGGGTCGCCCGAGGTGCAGTCGAGCAGGAGGGCGCCGCGCGCCAGTCCGGCCAGGAGGCCGTCGGGCCCGTCGAGGACCGCCTCCACCTCCCGCGAGGTGGGCAGGCAGGTGATGACGACGGCCGCCCCCTTCGCGGCCTCCCGGGGCGTAGACGCGCTCCGCGCGCCGTGCGCCCGGGCAAACTCCTCCGCGCGGGAGCGGGTGCGATTCCAGACCGTGAGCGGTCCCCTCCGAGCCAGGCGCGCCGCCATGGGAGCGCCGATGGCGCCGAGCCCCAGGAAGGCGGCCGGCGGCCCGCTCACGTCGCGTCCGCCGGGGCCTCGGCCTCGCCGCTCTTCCGCTGGCCCAGCTCGCGGTCGAGCATCAGCAGCCCCGGCCGATCCTCGCCCACCATGCGGAACTGCTCGGCCAGGAGCCCGCTGGTCTTCTCCTCCTCCACCTGCTCCCGCACGAACCAGTCGAGGAAGACCGTGCTGGCGAAATCGCGCTCGTCCACCGCGAGCCCGTAGACCTGGTTGATGCTGGCGGTGACCTGCTGCTCGTGCTGGTGGGCTTGCTCGAAGACCTCCCGCGGCGAGGCGAAGTCGGCGGGCGGGTGGCCCAGCGGGTGCAGCTCGACCTTGCCGCCCCGGTCCAGCACGTGATCGAAGATCTTCATCGCGTGCTTGATCTCCTCCTGCGCCTGCCCCCGCATCCACCGGGCGAGGCCGGGGAGGTTCGCCCGATCGCAGAACGCCGACATTGAGAGGTACAGATAGGAGGAGTAGAATTCGTGCTTCATCTGCTGGTTCAGCGCGTCCTGCATCGTCTTGCTCATCATCGGCGGGAGCTCCGGTCCGTGGCTGCGTCGAAGATAGCATGAGCGCCCGCATTCTCCACGTGGACCTCGACGCGTTTTTCGTCGAGGTCTGCCGGCAGCGCCACCCCGAGCTGCGTTCGGTGGAGCTGCTGGTGGTGGGTGGCCGGCGCGACCAGCGCGGCGTCGTCCAGTCCGCCTCCTACGGCGCGCGCCGCTACGGCATCCACGCCGGCATGCCGATCGCCCAGGCGGTGCGGCTTTGCCCCGCCGCCACCTTCTTCCAAGGCTCGTTCGTCCACTATCGGGACGCGTCCCACGCCGTGCGGGCCGTGCTTCAGCGGTTCTCGCCCACCGTGGTCATGGCCTCGCTCGACGAGGCGTATCTCGATTTCGGCGGCACCGATCGGCTGCATCCCGTGTCGCTCCTGCCGGTGGCCGAGGGGATCCGCGACGCGGTGCGGGCGGAGACGGGGCTCGACTGCAGCATCGGCATCGGCCCCAACCGCATGATCGCGAAGCTCGCCTCCGACCGCGCGAAGCCGCGGGGGCTCATGGAGGTGCGGGCCGGCTGGGAGGAGGGATTTCTCGCCGGGCTTCCGCTGGCGGCGCTTCCGGGTGTCGGCCCCAAGACCGCGGCCCGTTGGGCCGCGCTCGGCCTCACCGACGTCCATCAGGTGCAGGGAATGGAAGAGGCCCCTCTGGCCCGGCTGGTAGGGGGCGACGCGCGGGGGCTCAAGCGGCGCGCGCACGGCCATGGGGGCACCACGCTCCGCGCCGAGCGGCTTCCCAAGTCGGTGAGCCGGGAGACCACGCTCTCCCGGGACCTGCGGGATCCGGAGGAGCTGGAGGCGATTCTCGCGCTCTTCACCGCGCGGGTGGCCGGGCAGCTTCGCGAGGAACAGCTGGTCGGCCGCACGGTGACGCTCAAGCTCCGGCACGACGACTTCCGCACCGTCACCCGCCGCCACACCCTCGAGGTCGCCACCGATCTCGACGCCGAGCTCTACCAGGCGGCGCGGGCCCTCTTCCGCGAGGCGTTCGAGGACGTGCGCCGCCGGAACCGCGGCGTGCGGCTGATCGGTGTCGCCGTCACCAACCTTGGCGTCGCCGCGGAGGCGGACCTCTTCGAGCCGCCCGAGCGCCAGCGACTCAAGGACCTCTCGGCGGCGGTGGACAAGGTGCGGGG
>CAYPAE010000393.1:0-2734 GCA_964408595.1 uncultured Gemmatimonadaceae bacterium
TGGTATGGAGAGACGCGCTCGGCGGGCGGCTCAGCAGTCAGCCGATCTTTCGGGCCGAGTTCGCGCGCGACTCCGACGGCTGGGAGATGTCGAGCTGCCGGATGGTCGGGTCTCCCAAGCTCTGACCGGGCCCATCGCTGACCTCCACGATTCCCGTGCGCTCGTTCACCCTGAGCTGCAACGTCGCCCGAAGCACGCCCAGTTCGGTGAACGACACCACCAAGCGGCGCCTCGGAGCGCTCCCCCGCACCTCATAGGCCACCCGCCCTCCACCCAGCCGACTCCGAGCGTCCGCCCCGAGCGGGAGGCAGGTGTCTGCGCTTCCACGGTCCGAGCCGCTGCCGAACCTGATGCAGCCGTCGGTGGACAGGTCGAAATGATCGTACCTCTTCCCAAAGCGCTCGAACTCGAAGCCTACAGGCAGCGGACCCGTGGTCTCGTGCTCACCCAGAACGATCGCGTTGGCCGTCGCTTCGGGCTCCGGCACCGAGGTGGTCAACGACCGAGATAGCGTCGCCATAGGCGTGCTCGCTCCTGGCTGGGCGGCGGGGCGTCGTGCTTGTCGTCCTGGCGCGAATGCTGGTTTCTCCGGATCAAGCCGAAATCAAGTCGGTGATCTCCGGCATCTTTGGCCCCGTCTCGCGAGGTCCGCGTGATTCTCTGCCGTACGCTCGGGCCGGTCGAGGTGAGTGTGGACGGTGGTCCGGCGCCGCCCGACCTTCTGTGGCGGAAGCATCTCGCCCTCCTGATCTATCTCGCGCGCTCGCCCCGCCGGGTCCGGAGCCGCGACCACCTCGTCGGACTCCTCTGGGGAGACCGGACCGAGGCCGCGGCGCGGCACTCCCTGAGCGAGGCGCTGCGGGTGATTCGCCGCCACGCCGGCGAGGCATCGGTGGAGACGACCGGCGGACAGGTCCGCCTCGCTTCGGGGTTCGTGGATGTGGACGTGGACCAGTTGGAGGCGCTGGCGGCGGCCGAGAACTGGGAGCCGGCGTCCGAGCTGATCGCTGGCGAGTTCCTCGAGGGGTTCGCGGTTCCAGGCGCGTCGGAGTTCGAGGACTGGCTCGCCGCGGAGCGGGAGATCTGGCGCCGCCACGGCGTCGAGGTGCTGGTGCGCCGCTCCGAGGCGCTGGCCCAGACCGGAAGGACGCAGGACGCGTCGATGCTCGCCGCGCGAGCGCTCGCGCTGGAGCCGACGTCCGAGCGGGCCCTTGGCGCCACGCTCCGCTGCATGTCGCTCGCCGGCGATCGTGCGGGAGCGCTCGAGCTGTTCGATCGCTTCCGGGCCCGTCTGGCCGAGGCTGCCGGCACCGAGCCCGGTGAGGAAACCCGGGCGCTGGTGGAGCGGGTGCGGCGCGAACGCGGAGGGCGCCCCGAGGCCACTGCGGGGTGGCCCGACGGAGAGCCGATCGTCAGGGCGCCGCTGGAAGGTCGTGACGAGGAGCTGGGCCGGCTGCTGGAGGCGGTGGACCACTCGGCACGCGAGCGCCGGGCGACCTTGCTCCTGCTCGAGGGCGAATCAGGGGTGGGAAAGACGCGGCTGCTCGAGGAGGTGCTGGCACGTCTTCGACTCGACGGCATATCCATCGCGGCCGCCCGGGCGGTCGAGGCGGATCGCGCCGAACAGTGGAGCGGACTGGTCGCCATCGCCCGCGGAGGCCTGGTGGATGCACCAGGCGTCGGGGCGGCGCCCCCCGAAGCCCTCGCCGCCTTCGCGGCGGTGTTGTCCGAATGGCGGGAGCGATTTCGGGGCGTGCCGCTCGCCGGCGCGCACCCCATCGCCCGGGGCCTCGTGGAGACGCTCCAGGCGGCGGCGGGGGAGCGACCGGTGGTCCTTGCGGTGGACGACGCCCAGTGGCTGGATCAGGACTCCGCGTCGGCGCTCGGCGCGATCCTTCGCGACCTGTCGGGTGCACCACTGACGGTCCTGCTCGCGGTCGTGCCGCACCCACCGCGCGTCGAGTTGGATGAGCTCCGCTCCAGAATCGGTCGCGATCTGAGCGGCGAAGTGGTCCGGCTGCGACCGCTGGACCGGGCAGCGCTGCGCCGCCTGGCGGAGCGAATGCTGCCCGGGTACGAGCCGGTGGCGATCGATCGAGTCACCCGACGGGTGGCGACCGATTCCGCGGGAATGCCGCTGCTGGCGGTGGAGCTCCTGCGCGCCGTCGCGCTCGGCCTCGATCTGGGGACGATCTCCGAGGCCTGGCCGGAGCCGCTGCGCACCCTGGATCAGACCTTGCCCGGCGACCTTCCCGATGCCGTCAGGGCCGCCATCCGCATCGGGTTCAGGCGGCTGAGCCCGGCGGCCCAGCGGGTGCTGGCGGCGGCGTCCGTGCTGGGCGATCTCGTTCCGGCGTCGGTGCTGGAGCGCGCGCTATCGCTTGGCCCGGATGAGACCGCGATCGCGCTCGACGAGCTCGAGTGGCATCGCTGGCTGGTGGCCGAGCCGCGGGGCTACTCGTTCGTCGCGCGAATCGTGCGGCGCGTGGTCGAGCGCGACATGCTCACCCCGGGCCAGCGCCAGCGGGTGCTGATGGCGACCGGACGAGCCGAGTCGCCGACCCCCTGATCGGCTATCTGACCTGCGCGATCTTCGCCACCGACGGCACGCCCGATCCGTTCAGGATGAACAGCATGTAGTGCCCCGGCGGTGTTCGCTTCATCAGCGCCTCGCTGAAAGCGGGATCCTCCACCGGCGCCGCGGCCAGCGTCGCCGAGCCCTCTTCCTCCGTTC
>CAYPAE010000394.1:0-2727 GCA_964408595.1 uncultured Gemmatimonadaceae bacterium
GCTCGGACGGTGGTAGTGCGCGTCCGGCCCAGTGCTCGAGAGGAACAGGCTCGGCACGCCTCGCCGGGCGAACCAGATCTGGTCCGACGTCGAGAAGTAGCTGCGATCGGGCCACTGGTCGTCCACGATCGTGAGATGAAGCTCTGGGTGTGCGCGCCCCACTTCCCGCACCGTCGTGCCCAGCGTGGAGTAGCCGCTCCCCTCCGCCGACACGGTGTCCTCCTGCCAGCTCCGCCCGATGCCGTCGAGGTTCACGTCGGCGACCAGAGCGGCGAGCGGCACCGGCGGATGCCGGGTGAAGAACTCGCTGCCGCAGAGGCAGACCTCTTCGGCGCTCGTGGCAAAGAACAGCACCGAGCGCTTGGGGCGAGGGTCGAGGTGGGCGATGGCCCGTGCCGCCTCGAGCAGGCCGGCCACGCCCGACGCGTTGTCGTCAGCCCCGTTATAGATGCTGTCGCCCCCCTCGTCCGGGGCGCCGATTCCGAGGTGATCGAGGTGCGCCGAGAGCACGACGTACTCGCCGCGGCGCGCGGGGTCGCTCCCGGGAAGCACGCCGACCACATATGGGACCTCCACCGTGTCGGCCCGCTCCGGAATGCTGAGGATGATCCGTCCCGCCCCCTTTCCGCCGCCCAGGAGCCGCCGCGCCGCTGCCGGGGTGAGCAGCGCGGTGGGCACGCCGTTCTGCTCGTGGCTCATCCCGGCCCCCGCCTCCGCTACCGGCGCCACCGCCTGCATCGAGTCGAGCACGACTATCAGCCCCTTCGCACCCGCCCGCCGGGCCGCGAACGTCGCGGTATGAGCCGGCCCCAGCCAGTCCCCCGGCGGGAGCCGGAGCAGTGGGATGCGGTCGCGAATAGCGGCCGTGTCCCTCATGTCCGCTACCGGAACCAGCATGCCGGTGAGATGGGCGACGCCGGCCGGCATCACGGCGAAGTCGGTGCCGTAGGCGAACCGATGGGTGCGACCTCCGGTGCTCGATTCCAAGGCGATCGCGCTGGTGATGCGGTGGGTGGTGACCAGCGGCCAGCGGACCACCAGGGCCGAGCCGGACACCGGTTGGAGCCCCGCCTCCCGAAATTTTCGGGCGACGTACTCCGCGGCCGCCTCGAGCCCGGGCGACGGCGTGCCGCGCCCGCGGAGCGAGTCGTGGGCCAGTACGCCGATGTGCCGAGAGATGCCCTCGGCGGTGATCCCTTCCATGCCGGCCCGCGGAACCGGACTCTGCTGGGCGACGCCAGGCCCGGCCTCAGCGGCCGACAGGCCGAGCAGGGCGGCGAGGGCGACCGCATGCCGACGGGAGCTCATGCGCCGAGCTCCCGCTCCCACGCGCGGAACGCCACCTCGTAGTAGTCGTCCGAGAACATCACCCACTCCCCGAGCGAGCGCGGTGGCCGCCAGCCTCGCGCCGCCTCGGCGGCGGGCACCCCGCGCCTGATCGCCTCGCGCGCCCCCTGCTCGACGCTCTCGAGCAGCGCCAGGAAGCCGCGCAGCTCGGCGGCGCGGGCCGCGGACCCATGGCCCGGCACCCACAGCGTGGCGGGCTCGGCGGTGAGCTTGCGCACGTGGGCCGTCTGCCGGCTCGGCGTGGCATCCACGAAGTTGGGGAACAGCCCGATCCACACCAGGTCGCCGCACCAGACGACCCGAGGGTCCACCACTTCGATGGTGAGATCGCTCGGGGTATGTCCCTCGCGCGGCTCGATCCGCACGCGGCGTCCACCGAGGTCGAGCTCAGTGGGACCCTCCGCCGCGACGGCCGTGGTCGGGAGGACGGCCTCGGGGCGCTTCCGGCGGAGCAGGTCCCGAGTCACCTCGGTGCCCAGGATCTCCACGGCCGCGCCGTCGGCACGATAGCCGGCGAGTCCGGCAGAGTGGTCGCCGTGGTAGTGGGTGAGCACGACATGCGTCGGCCACCGGCCGGTGAGACGCCGGGCTTCGCCCGCGAGCCAGCGGCTGCCGTCCGGGGTCGCGAAGCCTTCGACCGCGAGGACTCCGTCCCGGCCAGCGACGATGCCCCCGTTGGAGAAGGTGCGCATGGCGCCGCTCGCATGATCGCCTGCCAGCGGTGTGGAGATGAGCATCCAGACGCCGTCCGCGATCCGCTCGAGCCGTCCCCACGGCTCCGAGCGCACCGAAGTGCCAAGGGGCGTGGCCGCAAAGAGCCGCCGGGTGCTGCCGCTCGCGCCGGCCAGGGCCGTGAGCACCCAGGCGCCACAACCCAGTCCGCTTGCGAGAAAGGCGCGTCGATCCATCGGGATCATGGGTGCCTCGTGGTATCGCTGGTTCCCCCCGGCTTGCGGTCGAACTTGTAGCTCACCGCGCGGAGGGTGGGGTAGAACTGCACGAAGACGTTGTCGTCGGCCGCGTTCTGCGCGTGGCACGACTGGCACCCCTCCCGCGGGTTGGCCACGGCGCGCGAACCCGGAGCGCCCTTGCCGAAGTTGAAGTAGGCCCAGCTCCCGGGATAGCGCTCGGTGTCCTTCAGCGCGACCTCGACCGCGAGGTAGGCCCCCTCGAAGAACCCCTGCTTGCTCGGATGCACCTTCTGGCCGGGCAGGTAGAGGGTCATCGCCAGCATGGTCTTCTCCCGAAACTTGCCCGTCCGCACGTAGTGCTCGTAGGCGGTCGGCTCGATGTAGACGTTGTGGAACATCCCACCCGTGGCTCCCGCGGCGTTCGCGCCGCTCGGCTGCGAATAGCCGAGTCCCATCGAGGCGCCGGCCA
>CAYPAE010000395.1:0-2724 GCA_964408595.1 uncultured Gemmatimonadaceae bacterium
CGGCGTCTTCGACGGGAACCGCTACTTCGACGTCTTCGCCGAGTACGCCAAAGCCGACGCCGACGACATCCTGGTCCGCATCACCGTCGCCAACCGCGGCCCCGAGACTGCCACGCTCCACCTGCTCCCGACCCTCTGGTTCCGCAACACCTGGAGCTGGGGACGTGAGGGCGAGGGATACTGGCCGAAGCCGGCGCTCCGCCGTACCGGTCCCACCCGGATCGAGGCGGAGCACCAGTCGCTCGGCCGCTACGTCCTGGAGGCCGAGCCCGTCGCCGGGGAGCCGGCGCCGCAGCTCCTCTTCACCGACAACGAGACCAACGCCGCGCGCCTCTTCGGAGCCGCGAACGCCCAGCCGTACGTGAAGGACGCCTTCCACCGCTTCGTCGTCGGAGGGGAGCGCGACGCCGTCAATCCTGCCGGCACCGGCACCAAGGCGGCCGTGCACTACGTGCTCACCATTCCGGCCGGCGAAGCGCGAGTCGTGCAGCTCCGGCTGCGGGATCGCGGATCATCGGCCGGCGGCGCGTTCGGCGCCGGCTTTGACCGGGTGTTCGAGGCGCGCATCCGCGAGGCCGACGAGTTCTACGCCGAGCGGATTCCGTCCGCCGCCACCGAGGACGAGCGCCGGGTCATCCGCCAGGGCTACGCCGGGCTCCTCTGGACCAAGCAGTTCTTCCACTACGTGGTGGAGCACTGGCTCGAGGGCGATCCCGCCCAGCCGGCCCCCCCGGCCGGCCGGCTCGCCGGGCGGAACAACGAGTGGCCGCACGTTTACAACCGCGACGTCATCTCGATGCCGGACAAGTGGGAGTACCCCTGGTACGCCGCGTGGGACCTCGCCTTCCACATGATTCCGTTTGCCCGGATCGACCCCGCCTTCGCGAAGGAGCAGCTCCTGCTCTTTCTGCGCGAGTGGTACATGCACCCGAACGGGCAGATCCCGGCGTACGAGTTCGCCTTCGGTGACGTGAACCCGCCGGTGCACGCCTGGGCCGTATGGCGGGTCTACAAGATGACCGGCCCCCGCGGGAAGCGGGACCGGCTCTTCCTGGAGCGGGCGTTCCAGAAGCTGCTGCTCAACTTCACCTGGTGGGTGAACCGGAAGGACCCCGAGGGGCGGAACCTCTTCGCCGGCGGATTCCTCGGGATGGACAACGTCGGCGTCTTCGACCGCTCGCAGCCCCTGCCCACCGGCGGCCACCTCGAGCAGGCCGACGGCACGGCGTGGATGGCCTTCTACTGCAACACCATGCTGTCGATGGCGCTGGAGCTGGCATCGGAGGACCCCGCGTACGAGGACCTGGCCTCCAAGTTCTTCGAGCATTTCATCGCCATTGCCGACGCGATGAATCACCTCGGCGGCTCCGGTCTCTGGTCCGAGGAGGAAGGGTTCTACTACGATCAGCTCCACGTGGCCGGGCAGCACATCCCGCTCCGGGTCCGCTCGATGGTCGGGGTGCTGCCGCTGATCGCGGTCGAGGTGCTGGAGGAGGAAAACTTCGCCCATCTCGAAGGCTTCAAGCGCCGGATGAACTGGTTCCTCACCAACCGCACCGACGTCACCCGCGACATCGCCTGCATGCGTCCTCGCGACCGCGACGGCCGGTCGCGGCGGCTGCTCGCCATTCCGACCCGCGACCGGCTGGAGCGGATGCTGCGCTACGTGCTGGACGAGACCGAGTTCCTCGCGCCCAATGGTCTCCGCTCGGTCAGCCGGGCACACCGGGATCAACCCTATCAGTTCGATGTGATGGGGATGCCGTACCGGGTGGACTACGTCCCGGCGGAAGGAAACACCGGGCTGTTCGGTGGCAACTCCAACTGGCGCGGACCGATCTGGTTCCCGGTCAACTTCCTCGTCCTCGAGGCGCTGGAGCGGTACCACCACTTCTACGGCGACGAGTTCAAGGTGGAGTGCCCGGTGGGCTCCGGCAGGATGCACACCCTTCAGGAGGTCGCGCTCGAGCTGGAGTCCCGGCTCTCGGGCCTCTTCCTCGCCGACCAGTCCGGCCGCAGGCCCTGCCATGGTGACGAGGCGCGGTACGCGTCGGATCCGCACTGGAAGGACCTGGTGCTCTTCCACGAGTACTTCGACGGCGACAACGGGCGCGGCGTGGGCGCGAGCCACCAGACCGGGTGGACCGCGCTCGCGGTGCGCTGCCTGGAGGACATCACCCGCCGCCGGGAGCAGAGCGCGACGGTATCCGACCGGCGAAAGTCGCCGCGGCTCGTGGTGAGCCACCGATGAACGCGCCCATCGCGACCGACGACCGCACCGAGTGGCTGGAGGCGGACGGGCTCGGCGGCTTCTCGTCGGGGACCACGTCCGGGATTCGCACCCGGCGCTATCACGCGCTGCTGCTGGCGGCGACGACACCGCCGACCGGCCGCATGGTGCTGGTCAACGGGCTCGACGCCTGGATCGAGCGGCCGGGAGAGCCGGCCGAGTACTTGACGCGGCAGCGGTACGCACCCGGGATCGTCGCTCCGGAGAACGGGGCCGCGCTCGAGGGGTTCGCGGACGAGCCGTGGCCCACCTGGAGCTGGCGGCTTCGGGACGGGTCGATCGTGGAGCAGGAAATCTTCGTGCCCCACGGCATGCCGGTGGTCGCTATCCGCTGGCGCCGGTCCGGCGGCGACGGCGGCGGCTCCCTCGTGGTGCGCCCCTTCCTCTCGGGCCGGGACACCCACGCGCTGCATCACGCCAATCCCGATTTCCGG
>CAYPAE010000396.1:0-2707 GCA_964408595.1 uncultured Gemmatimonadaceae bacterium
TCATGCCGCGATCTTCTCCTACCACCCACTGCCTCAGCGCACGGTGGAGCTCGACGCCCTGGTGCGGGGGCTCTTCACGAACCATCAACTCCGCGATGTCCTGCACCTCCTGTGGGACGATCGTGCCGACACGGCCGTGGGCGAGAGCGCGCTGATTCGCGGGGTCGGCTGGATCGCACCCATCACCCAGGTCTGCTGAGCACCGGTCGTGAACCTGCTGATCGGAGCGGCGACGATCGGCCTCATCCTCGCGCCGCTCGCACTCGGCGTCTTCATCAGCTACCGCATCTACCACACCCTCGATCTCACCGCTGACGGGTCGTTCGGAGTGGGGGCCGCCGTGGTCGCGGCCCTCCTCGTGCGGGAGGTGACTCCGCTCGCGGCCACCGCGCTCGGGACCGTGGCCGGTGTCGTCGCCGGGGGAATCACCGGCATGCTTCATACGCAGTTCCTGGTGAACGCCCTGCTGGCGGGAGTCCTGACGAGCACCGCGCTCTATTCGGTGAATCTCTTTCTCATGGGAAGTGGTAACCTGTCCCTCGCCTCGGCCGAGAGCGTCATGACGCTGGCCGAGCGGCTCGGGCAGCGGCTCTTCGGGCTGCCGACCAGCCTCACGCTGTTGGGCACGACCGTGAGCGGGGGGCGGCTCGCGGAGCTCGTCCTGATGGGAGTGCTGGCCGCCGGACTGGCCCTCGGTCTGGCACTCTTCCTGGGAACCGACCTCGGGTTGGCGATGCGAGCCGCGGGGAACAACCCGCAGATGGCCAAGGCGGTCGGCATCGACGTGGATCGCATGGTCGTGCTCGGCCTCGGGCTCTCCAACGGGCTCATCGCGCTGGCGGGGGGCCTCTTGGCGCAGTATGAGGGCTTCGCCAACATCCAGATGGGCATCGGGGCGGTGGTGACGGGAGTGGCGACCCTCATGGTCGGCGAGACGCTCCTGGGGAAGCGACCCCTCGGGCGCTGGATCGCCGGAGCGGTCGCCGGCGCCGTGGTCTTTCGCCTGCTCGTGGCGGCCGCGCTGTGGGCCGGGCTCGCCACCAACGCGCTCAAACTGGTGACCGCACTGCTCGTCCTCACCGCGCTCGTGCTCCCGGAGCTGCTGCGCAGGGTCCGGGGCCCACGCACGACGGAGGGTACTGAACGCCGTGCCTGATATCGCCCTTCGGCTGGAAGCCGTCTCGCACCTCTTCCATCCGGGTACCCCGAACGAAGTGCGGGCGCTCGATGTCGTCGACCTGGAGCTGGCGCGAGGCAGCTTCACCGTGGTTCTTGGCACCAACGGGTCGGGGAAGTCCAGCCTCCTCGGTGCCATCGCCGGCAGCCTGGGGCACGCGTGCGGCAGGGTCTTTCTGGACGGGCGGGAGGTGACCGACTGGACGGAACAGCGGCGCGCTCGACTGATCGGCCGGGTGTTCCAGAACCCGTTCACCGGAACGGCGGCCGACCTGAGCGTCGCCGAGAACCTGACACTCGCGGCCCGCCGCGGCGGACAGCGCTGGCTCCGGCCGGCTCTCGGCCCCGACCGCCGACGGGCGATCCGGGAGCAGGTGGCCCGGTTGGGGATGGGCCTCGAGGATCGGCTCGATGCGCCCATCGGGTTGCTGTCGGGCGGCCAGCGCCAGGCGCTCACGGTGCTCATGGCGACCATGCTCCGCCCCAGTCTGCTGCTGCTCGATGAGCACACCGCCGCGCTCGACCCGCGCAGCGCGGAGCTGGTCATCAGGCTGACGAAGGAAGTCATCGCCGACGGCGGGCTCACCACGTTGATGGTCACGCACTCGTTGGCGCAGGCAGTACAGCTGGGAGACCGGGTGCTCGTCATGCACCGCGGGCGGCTGGTATACGACATCGCCGAGTTCCGGCGGCAGCGTCTGGCCGAGGACGACCTGCTCCAACTCTTCGATCAGCTCAGGTGGGCGGACCGGCTGGACGAGTCGGCCGCCGAGATGCTGCGGCGGGCGTACGTCTAGCCGCGGAATGGGGCTCGAGGCTCAGGGCCCGCCGACTCGCTGGGGGATGAAGCGGTGACCGACGCGAAGGAGCTGTTGGCGGAAGCGCTGGGCGGTCGCTATTCCCTCCAGCGCGAGCTGGGCCGTGGCGGCATGGCGACGGTCTATCTGGCGCACGACGCCCAGCAGCGGGACCCCGTGGCCATAAAGGTCATGCACTCCAACCTGGCCGATGCGCTCGACAGCAAGCGGTTTCGGCGCGAAATGGGGGTCGCGGCCTCGCTGGCGCACCCGCTCATCGTGCCGCTGCACGACTCGGGAAGCGCCGGCGGCGTGCTCTACTACATCATGCCGTACGTCGAAGGCGAGTCGCTCTACGAGCGGCTCCAGCGAGAGAGGCGCTTGCCACTTGAGGATGCGCTCCGGATCACGCACGACGTGGCCGCGGCCCTGGGGTACGCCCACAGCCGGGGGGTGCTGCACCGGGATGTGAAGCCGGAGAATATCCTGCTCGCGGGGGGACACGCGCTGATCGCGGATTTCGGGCTCGCCCGTGCCATCGGCGCGGCGGACTATACCAAGCTCACCGAGACCGGCGTCATCGTGGGGACCCTCTACTACATGAGCCCGGAGCAGCTCCGCGAAGACCGCGACCTCGACCAAAGGACGGACATTTACAGCCTGGGATGTATCCTGTACGAGATGCTGTCAGGCGGTCCGCCGTACACCGGACGGTCAATCACGGAGGTGGCGAG
>CAYPAE010000397.1:0-2700 GCA_964408595.1 uncultured Gemmatimonadaceae bacterium
CCACCTCCGGCGCCGACGGGCCCACCGAGCGGCTGGCCGGGACCTGGCGCAACGTCGTGGTGATCGAGGTCCCCGGCGACATCCAGACCTGGACCACCACCTGGCGCTTCGAGCCCGACGGCGGCTGCCTCCAGACCGTGGAGACAGAGTCGCTGGCCGAGGGATTTCCCCGGGTCACCGAGCGGCCGTGCAGCTTCGTCGCCCGCGACTTCGACGTCACCATCGCCTTCACCGGCGGGGGCACCCTGGTGTTCGCATTCTCCTTCGCCGACTTCAATCCCGACCGTCTGATCCTCGATGGCTTCGAGTACCTGCGCCTCGCCTGAGATCGCCCGGGCCGACGTGCTGGTGGTCGGCGCCGGCCCCGCCGGCAGCGCGACCGCGCTCCTGCTGGCATCCGCGGGCCATTCGGTCGTGGTCGTGGACCGGGCGTCGTTTCCCCGGGACAAGGCGTGCTCCGAGTACATGAGCCCCGAGGCGGTGCGGATACTCGACCGGCTGGGCGTGGTCGGCGCTCTGGAGGCGGCGGGGGCGGTGCCGCTCGCCGGAACCTCGGTCACCGCGGCACGCGGCGCTCGACTGCACGGCCGCTTCGCGCTGGCCGGCCACCGCCCATTCCGCCCCACCGGTCTCTCGGTCTCCCGCCGGATCCTCGACCATCGCCTTCTCGCGGCCGCGCGCGACGCGGGCGCCGGGGTGTTGGAGCGCACGGCGGTGGAGACGCTGCTGCACGATGCTGACGGCATCGCGGGCGCGGTGGTCCGGACCGCAAACGGCGGCCGCGCCACGATCGGGGCCCGGCTCACCGTCGGCGCGGACGGTCTCAGGTCGGTGATGGGGCGGCGGCTCGGCCGGCGACGGCAGGGCGGGCTTCGCCGGGTCGCCTTCGTCGCTCACGTGGACGGCGTCGAGGGAATGGGCGACTGCGCGGAGATGTTCGTGGGCCGCCGGGGGTATCTGGGGCTCAACCCGATCGGCGGGGGCCGCACCAACGTGGCGCTGGTGGTTCCTGCCCGCCGAGCCGGCGCGGCCCGCGGGAGGCCGCGTGAATTCTTGCTCGAGGCGCTCGCCGAGTTTCCCGGCGTGAGCGAGCGCGTGGGCCGCGGCAGCATGGCCCGGGAGGTCCTCGCCACCGGTCCGTTCGCCGCCTGGTCCGGCCGGGTCGTGGCCGACGGCGCCGCGTTGGTGGGCGACGCGGCCGACTTCTTCGATCCGTTCACCGGCGAAGGGATCTACAGCGCGCTCCGCGGCGCCGAGCTGCTGACGGAAGCCGCGCGGCCGGCCCTGGCGCAGCCCGGTCGGGTCACCGCCGCCGCGCTCAGGCCCTATCGCCGCTCGCGCCGCCGCGCGTTCGGCGGGAAGTGGGCGGTCGAGCGCTTGATCGGCTACGGGATGAACTTCCCCGCCCTCTTCGATCGCGCCGTCGGCCGGCTCGACCGCCGTGGCATGGCCCACACCCTCATCGGCGTGACGGCCGACTTCGTGCCCGCGTGGGCGGTGCTCAATCCGGTCTTTCTCGCCAGGATGCTGCTCTGACCGCCACCCACGTCGACCCGGCCCAGTTTCGCGAGCTCATGGGACGCTTCGCCACCGGGGTCACGGTGCTCACCGTGAAGGGCCCCGACGACCGTCCGCTGGGGATGACCGCCAGCAGCCTGGCGTCGGTCTCGCTGGTGCCGCCGCTCGTCTCGGTGTGCGTGGACCACGAGGCCGAGCTGCACGACGCGATCCTCGCCGCGCCGGTGTTCGTGGTCAACATCCTGGAGAGCGGACAGGAGACGCTCTCGCGCCGGTTCGCCGACCAGCACGACGACCGCTTCGACGGCGTGGGCTACCACCGCAGTCCCGAGGGGCTGGTGCTGCTCGACGGCGCGTTGGCCCACATCGAGTGCGATCGCTTCGCCCGGTACCCGGGGGGCGACCACACCATCATCATCGGCCGGGTGATCGGCGGATCGACCGGCGACGGCCGGCCGCTGCTCTACTACCGCGGCGGATACACCTCACTCGAATGAGAGGCGGACGCCTGGGGATCACGCCGCTCGGCGTCGAGCTGCTCGACGACCCCGCCGCCGATCCCGATACGGTCATTCAGCAGCTGCGGAACATCGCGCGGTCCAACCGCTGGTTCGGCGGGGCCGCCGCGGTGCGCCACGGGCTGGAGCGGGTGCTGCGCGGCGTCTCACCGGCCCGGCCGCTCACCCTGCTCGATCTGGGCACCGGCGCGGGAGATCTGCCCCAGCGGGCGGTGCGCTGGGCTCGCCGGCGCGGCTACCTGCTGCGGCCCGTCGGCCTGGAGTTGAACCGAACCGCGGCGGAGATGGCCCGGCGGGCCGGGGTTCCCTGCGCGGTAGCCTGCGCCGGCGCGCCGCCGGTGCGCGAGAAGTCGGTGGACCTCGTCCTGGTGAGCCAGGTGGCCCATCACCTCACCGACGACTCCACGGTGCGGCTGCTGCGGACCTGCGACACCCTCGCGAGGGTCGGCGTGGTGATCGCGGACCTCCGGCGCGGACGCATGGCCCCGATCGCCTTCTGGGTCGGGGCCCGCGCTCTCCGCTTCGACCGGTCCACCGTGGCCGACGGCATGACGTCCCTCCGCCGCGGCTACACCCCCGGCGAGCTGCGGGCCCTGCTGGCGGCGGCGGGAGTGAGCGCCCGGGTGTCGCGCCGGCCGGGATACCGGCTGGTGGCGACCTGGCG
>CAYPAE010000398.1:0-2698 GCA_964408595.1 uncultured Gemmatimonadaceae bacterium
AGGAAGAAGTACCCCACGCTCGACTGGGTGAAGCTGTGCACGCTCGCGATCACCCCGGAGCGGGTGATGAAGGTGCCGAAGATGCTGAGCAGGAACGTTCCGATGATGAGCCCCAGGTTCCAGCGCTTGAGCATCCCACGCTTCTCCTGGATCATGACCGAGTGGAGGAACGCGGTCATGGTGAGCCAGGGGAGCAGGCTCGCGTTCTCCACCGGGTCCCACGCCCAATAGCCGCCCCATCCCAGCTCGACGTAGGCCCACCACATCCCGAGCGTGATGCCGATCGCAAGGAAGAGCCAGCTCACCAGCGTCCACTTGCGGATGGCGTGGATCCAGCCGGCGTCGAGACTGCGGGAGAGGAGGGCAGCGATGGCGAACGCGAACGGGATGGTGAGGCTGATGTAGCCGAGGTAGAGCATCGGCGGATGGATCACCATCCCCGGGTTCTGCAGCTGGGGGTTGAGCCCCCGGCCATCCGCGGGGGTGAACGCCATCCGCTCGAACGGGTTGGCGGCGAAGAGCATGGTACAGACGAAGAAAACGACAACCGCGGAGGTGACACCGCCGACATACGGCAACAGCGACCGGTGCCGCCGCGACGTCAGCAGCTGGGCCAGCGCGCCGAAGAGCGACAGCACCACGGCCCAGAAGAGCAGCGACCCCTTCTGCCCCGCCCAGAACGCCGAGAAGATGTATCCCGACGGGAGGTTTCTGGAGGTATACGCGGCGACGTACTCGATGTTGAAGTCGTGACCGGCGAGGCCTTTCCAGAGGGCAAGCGACGCGAACGCCAGTGCGGCGAAGATCCCGTACACCGCGCCCGACACGCTGTCGGCGAGCTGGGGCCGGTCCTGCCAGCGACCGGAAAAGGAGACGACGGTGGCCCACACCCCAAGAAGGAGGGCCACCCAAAGCGAGAATTGTCCCAGGAGCGTCATGGAGCGCTACGCCTTCGCCTCTTCGTAGGCGGCCTCGTAGCGGGACCCGCACTTGGCGAGAACTTCGGTGGCGCGGAACACCCCGTCGCGGCCCAACCGCCCTTCGACGATCACCTCGATGTCGTTCGCGTCGGTGAAGGTGTCCGGCACCAGGCCACGATAGGTGACGGGATAGCTCTTGACGCCGTCGCTGACCTGAAAGTCCACCTGGCGGTTGCCGTCGTCGCGACGTACCGAGCCAGGCACGACCTTGGCGCCCATCTTGAGGCCGACGTCGTAGAAGGTGGGGTCGGCGGTGGTCTTGGCCGCCAACTCGCTGGGAGTGAGGAAATAGACCCCGGTCTCCTTCACGCCCTGCGCGATGAGCAGCACCACGCTGGTGACGATGATCCCGGCGCCGATCAGGAACTTGTGACCTGCCTTCATGTAACGCTCCCCTGAGGATCGAGCGACCCACCTCAAAGTTCGCTTCTCGCGCGCCTGGATCAAGGGGGCCCAAGCTGGGCCGCCAGTTGGGTTCGGCGATCAGCGGCGGCTGAACACGGCGCCGTGGGGAATTCCCTTCGCGGTTCCGCCGTGGGGCCAGGTCTTGTCGTCCATCCGGAAGCCCGGCTCGGTCGCCCCGTCCTCCCGGAAACGCTCATCGATCGCCAGCCCGCCGGTCGTCGAGTCGAAGCGCGCGATCATCACGCGGTGCTCCATGCCGCCGTAGCCGGTGATCACCACCCGTCGCCGGTCCGCCGACACGGCGATCCAGTGCGGCACGTCGTTCGGCCCGAGGGTGACCCGGCTCGCCTCGCGCGGGGCCGCGGGATCGCTGATGTCGAGGCTCACGACGGCGTTCCAGGCGGGGACCGTCACCAGGTAGTAGTGCCCCACGACGACCGGGATGGCGCAGTAGGTCTTCGCCTTGCGTGGGAACGAAGCCACCAGGCGCCCGGACGGCGTCTCCCCCTCCAGCCCCTCCATCAGGTACAGACCGCAGTTGAAGGTGGAGACCAGGACGGCCCGGCCGTCGGCCAGGACGCGCGGCTCCGCGGTCAGCATGGACTCGCCGCCGGCCGGGCCGTCGGGCAGGGTGATGGTGTGGAGCAGTGCGAGGTCGGAGAGCCGCCATATCTGAAGCTGCCGCGACGCGGGGAAGTCGTCGGCCATGTCGGTCGTGGTCGTCACGATGCGGTCGAGCGCGGGCACGATGCCGGCACTGTAGACGCGGGTTTGCGGATCGAGGTCGGGTAGGTTGGCCGGGCGGGATCGGACCGGCTGGCCGGCGGAGGTCAGCTCCACGAGCCCGCCAGGCATCATCCCCGTGCGCTGGTGCCGCATCTGGAAGGTCGCGAGCACGTGACCGCCGGGCAGCCGGAGAAACGAGTGGGGGTGGGTGTAGCCCTCCACGTCGCCGAACTGCCCCGCGAGGCGCGGACGCGCCGGGTCGGTCAGGTCGAAGATGAAGCTCTGTCCCGATCCGAAGCCGTTGGCGAAGAGCTGCCGGTCGGCCGGCATCTCGTGCTCGGTGTGATGCGGCCCGTTGCCGAGGCCCGGCACCGGGAGCGTGGTGACGAGACGGCCGTAGCGGGCCGAGTCCTCGGTGACGTCGAGGACGGCGAGGAAGTCGGCTTGGGTGGAGTCGGCGGATGCCGTCCAGAGGTAGAGGTACTCCGCGGCGGCGGCGGCCTGCTCTACCTGGGGGGAGCTGCACGCCGGAACAGTGAGGAGCGCCGCCGCGAACAGACCTCTGCCGGCGATCTCGCCGAGCACTC
>CAYPAE010000399.1:0-2697 GCA_964408595.1 uncultured Gemmatimonadaceae bacterium
GAGTTCTACCATGTCGGGATCGCGCCCAACGAGCTGGACGACCCCGGCGGCGCGTTCCGGATGATCGTCCGCAGTCTCGGCATTCCGGCAGCGTCCCTCGATCGGGAGTTCCGCGCGAGGAAGCGCTGGATCTACCTGCACGGCCCCTACAACGCGACTCAGATCCAACCGCTGCGGCCCATCAAGGGCGTGCACCTCGAGGGCGCCTTCCAGCGCTTCTACCCCTCGCGCGAGCTCGCCCGCCCCATCATCGGAGGGCTCGAGGCGGATCGCGCCGTCGGTGGCGCCGGCCTCGAGGTGGCACTGGACTCGATCCTCACCGGTGAGCCGGGAGAGGCGGTGCTGCTGAAGGACCGGGCGGGGCGGCGCTACGATTCCCCCGCGCGCCTGGTGCGCGATCCCGTGCCCGGCAACGACGTCCTGCTCACCATCGACGCCGAGCTTCAGGAGATCGCCGAGCGCGGACTCGCCGACGCGCTCGAGGAGATGAAGGCGGAAGGTGGCGACGTGGTTTTCCTGGATCCGAAGACCGGTGAGCTGCTCGCGCTGGCGTCCCGGCAGGTCCACCCCGGTGCCGTTCCCCGAGCCTCGACGTTCACCGATCCTTTCGAGCCGGGGTCCACGGCGAAGCTCTTCACCGCCGCCGCTTTGCTCCGGAACCGCCTGGTGGACAGCACCGACGAGGTGTTCGGCGAGGGTGGGGAATGGCACATGCCGGTCGCCCGAGGCGGGCGCACCCGGAGGATCGCCGACGTGCACGAGCACAAGGGCAACCTCACGCTGGCCGAGGCGATCCGGACGTCCAGCAACATCGCGATGGCTAAATTCAGCTTGCGGCTGACGCCGGAACAGCAGCACGAGATGCTGCGCGATTTCGGATTCGGAACGCCTACCGGAGCGGAGTTTCCGTCGGAGTCGCGTGGCAGGCTGGCCCTGCCCGACCGGTGGCAGCCGATGTACACCCGGGCCAGCATGGCGATGGGATATGAGCTCGGCGTGACGCCGGTTCAGCTTGCCGCGGCGTACGGCGCGATCGCGAACGACGGTGTCCTGCTGGCGCCCACCCTGGTGCGTGAGGTCCGTGATCCCTCGGGCGCCGTCCTGTTCCGCCGCGAGCCGGAGCCGGTCCGCCGGGTGGTCAGCCGCGAGATCGCCGGGCGCCTCCGGCAGTACCTGCGGGGAGCCGTGGGCGAAGGGGGGACCGGGGGCGAGGCACAGTTGGTGAACTACACGGTGCTGGGCAAGACGGGGACCGCCCGGCGCTTCGAGGATGGCCACTATGCCGTCGGGAAGTACACCTCGACCTTCGCCGCGATCTTCCCCGCGGACGATCCTCAGCTGGTCGTGATCGTGAAGATCGACAACCCGAAAGGGAGCTACTACGGCGGGCGCACGGCGGCGCCGGTCACTCGAACGATGCTACAGCAGGCGCTCGCCTCGCGCCGGGTCGCGATCGACCGGGCCCGGCTGGCTCCCCAGGGTGTCCGGGTCGCGCCGAGTCCGGTCTCGCCCGCGGGCGGGGGTCCGGCCAGGAAGCCCGTCGTGGTGGTGAACTGGCCGTACCAGAGATCTGATTCGGCACCGAGCCCGGTTCCGGTGCCGAGCGTGAAGGACCGCTCGGTGCGCGAAGCCGCCCTGGCGCTGCACCGCCGAGGGCTCCGGATGAGCCTCCGCGGACTGGGCCGGGTGGTGCGCACGGCCCCCGCGGCCGGGGAGTCGGTGCCGCCGGGCGCGTCGGTAACGGTGTGGGCCGAATGAGCGGGAGAAGCTGAGTCGATGTCTCTCACCTGGCTGGAGCTGCTCGACGAGCTCCGCAGATCCGATCTGCTCGTCGCCGCGCCGCCCGCGGGTCCGACGCCCTCGGTGCTGAGCGTGGACAGCCGGTCGGTCGGCCCGGGCTCGGTGTATCTCGCGGTACGCGGGTCGCAGGCCGACGGGCACCGCTTCGTCCCGGACGCGGTCCGGCGTGGAGCGAGCGCGGTGGTCGTCGAGGCCGCGTCGGGGTCCGGCGTGCCTGAGATCGTGGTCCGCGACGGCCGGCGGGCCGCCCTCGCGCTCGGCGCGGCGTGGTTCGGCCATCCCGCGCGCCGGCTCACGCTCGTCGGGGTGACCGGCACCAACGGGAAGACCACCACGACCGGCCTGATCCGCCACCTGCTGAATGCGACCGGCGCCTCGGGCAGCATCGGCACCCTGGGAGCGTTCGACGGACGGGGCGAGCCGGTGACCTCCACCGCGGGCACCCTCACCACGCCCGGTCCGATCGATCTTCAGGCGACCTTCGCCGCGATGGTGCAGCGGGGGGTGCACCGGGTGACGATGGAGGCGTCGTCCCACAGTCTCGACCAGGGTCGTCTCGACGGCCTCGTCTTCGCCGCGGGGGTGTTCACCAACCTCACGCGCGACCATCTGGACTACCACGGAACGATGGAGTCCTACCTCACCGCCAAGCTCAAGCTCGGGAGCATGCTGAGCGACTCGGGAGTGGAGGTGGTGAATCTCGACGACCGCGCGTGGCAGGTGCTGCCCGCGCGCTCGCGGCGGGTGACGTTCGGGCTGCACCCGGCGGCGGACGTGCGCGCCGGAGAGGTCGTCCTCGACGCGGCGGGCAGCCGCTTTCGTCTCAGCGGGTGCTTCGGGGCCGCCGAGGTTTCGTTGCCACTCCTCGGCGACTTCAACGTGGCGAACGCGCTCGCC
>CAYPAE010000400.1:0-1687 GCA_964408595.1 uncultured Gemmatimonadaceae bacterium
CTCGGCGGGCCAGCCCGGCGCCCAACGAAGCCAGCGGCCCGTCTCCTCGCGCCAGTTCAACAGCCCGAAGACGCGGTTCCGCCTGATCACGTCGTAGACCGCGTCATCGAGCGCCTTGCCCCGGAGCCGGCGGTCGTAGTACGAGCGGGCGATCCCCACGCCGATGAGGGTCGTGCCGAGCATCGTCACCAGCTTCACCCCGGAGCTCCCCGGCTGGTCGAGCAGCGGTCCGAGCAGGCGGACCGCGGGGCCGGCGCGGTCCTCGAGCACGGCGTCGCGCCAGTCCCAGATCGTCTCGCCCTGCCGCACGCCCACCAGCTCGCCCACCCGCTCGACGGTGAGCAGATCGCCGGCGGGGAGCGCCGCGAGCTTGTCGAGCTCCGCCGCGAGCGGGGCGAGCTCGCCGCGCACCGCGCGCACCAGATGCCGAGCCGCGTCCTCCGGCAGCTCCACGCCGAGACCCTTTGCCCGGCGGTCGAGCCACTTGAGCACCCGGCCCTCCGGCAGCGGCTCGCAGGCCACCGCCACCGCCGCCCTCGCGATCTCCTTGTCCTCGCTCTCCTCGTTCGCGCCCTGGATCAGCACCAGCACCGTGTCGGGCGCGGGCCGGCCGAGATACTCGAGGAGCGCGGCGCGCACCTTCGGCTTCCGCTTGAGCGCCTCCACCTCGCGCAGCACCACCACGCGGCGCTCCGCCATCATGGGCAGCGTGGTGCAGAGCGCGAAGAGCAGGTCGGCGTCGAGCTCCCCGGCGGAGCGCTGGTCGAGGTTGAAGTCGCGAAGTGACGGATCGAGCGCCCGGTCGAGGATCGCCCGCAGCGCCTCGTCCTTGAGCAAATCCTCAGGGCCGTGGAAGTAATACGCGCGCGCCGGCCCGCCCTTGGGGAGCGAACGGAAGAACGCGTCGAAGGTCTGCGCGGGCATGGGGGAAAACTACGCGGGGCGGCGTCCTAGAGGAAACGCCGCGGGCTGCTCGCCGGTGGCGCGCGGGTCGAGTGAGGTCGGGCAGCGGGGTAAGCCGTGGAGTCACCTGCGAAAACACTGTGCGAACAGGAGGCTGACGAGGGTCTTCCCGTCCACGATTTCCCCGCTCTCCATCAGCCGCAGCACCTGGGACCAGCGGAGGGTGTGCAGCTCCATGAACTCGTCGGCCTCCCGGTGCTCCGCCCCCGGCTCCAGTCCCTCCGCCAGGAAGAGGTGGATCCGCTCGTCGGTGAACCCGGGCGTCGTGTAGATGGTGGTGAGTCGCTCCAGCCGCCGGGCGCGCATGCCGGTCTCCTCTTCCAGCTCGCGACTGGCACACGTCTCCGGGCTCTCGCCGGCGTCGAGCCGTCCGGCGGGGACCTCCCAGATGAAGCCGTCGGCCGCGTGCCGGAATTGGCGGATGAGGACGACCCGCGGATCCGCGTCGCGCGGCGGGTCGAGGAAGGGCACTACCGCCGATGCGCCGGAATGGCGCAGGATCTCGAGCTGGCCGACCGAGTCGTCGGGGAAGCGGACGGAGTCGAGATCGAGGTTGACGATGCGGCCGGAATAGAGGCGAGTGGACGAAAGAAGAGGCATGGGGAAGGAGAGGGTCCAGAGGAAAAGTGAAAGGTGAAAGCGAAAGGGGCCGAAGCTCCGCCCCTTCGCGTCGCTCAGGGTGACACCGCCGCCTCCGCTTCACCCTGCGCTTTCACGTTCACGC
>CAYPAE010000400.1:1697-2693 GCA_964408595.1 uncultured Gemmatimonadaceae bacterium
CATGGGGAAGGGAAAGCGTGAAAGGTGAAAAGTGAGAGGTGAAAGGGAAAGCGTGAAGAGCGAAACGGGAAGCCAAATGGAACCGTTGAGCCGCAGTGTCACCCTGAGGCGCAGCCGAAAGGGGCCGAAGCTCCGCCCCTTCGCTTCGCTCAGGGTGACACTGCCGCCTCCGCTTTCGCTCAGGGTGACACCGCCGCCTCCGCTTCACCCTGCGCTTTCACGTTCACGCTTTTCCCACTTCACGCTTTTCCCAGCAGGGCTCTCACCCACGCGACTGGGACTTTGAGCCCTTCGGCCAGGAGGTAGCGGAGCTCGAGCACCGGGTTGTCGGAGATGGGGCTGCTCTCGGTGGGAGAGGTGTACGCCTCGAGGGCGGTGCGGCGCGCCTCGAGCCGGAGACGAAACATATGAAAGGGGTCGCTCACCAGCAGGACTCGGCGGAGCCCACGGCCGTGCAGCCAGTTGCCCACCGCGGTCATGGAGGCGCTGGTGGAGCGGCCGACCGGCTGCGCGATCACGGCATCGTCCGGCACTTCCCGGGCGACGAGATACCGGCGGGCGACGGTCGCCTCGCTGGTCGTGTCGCCCCGGCCGACGCCGCCGGTCACCACGATCAGCGGGGAGTAGCCCTCGCGGTAGAGCCCGATCGCGTGATCCAGGCGGGCGCGCAACACCGGCGAGGGCCGGCCGTCGTATTGCGCGGCGCCCAGCACGATGATGGCATCCACCGGGCGCCGCTGGTCGTGCTGACTGGCCACCAGCACCGCGCCGAGCGCGATGGTGTACACCATCGCGGCCACGAAGAGCACCATCCCCACGATCGAGCGCAGCGAGCGACGGCGTGGCACTATAGGTCGAAGCTTTCGCCGTGTTGGGGGACGCGCACGTCCCGCACCCCAGCCTCCCGGAGCAGCTTGGCCATCGCCTCGAGCGGGCCGGGCTCGCCGTGGACCACGAAGGCCCGGCGGATCGGGCCGCCGAGCTGGCGGACCCACG
>CAYPAE010000401.1:0-2669 GCA_964408595.1 uncultured Gemmatimonadaceae bacterium
CTGGTGGGCGAAGACCCGGCGAGCGCGGTGTACGTGCGATCGAAGGGGAAGGCGACCGAAGAGGCGGGGATGTACTCGGAGACGATCCGCCAGCCGGCGACGATCTCCGAGGACGAGCTCCTGGCGATCGTGGACCGGCTCAACGCCGATCCCAAGATTCACGGGATCCTGGTGCAGCTCCCGCTGCCCAAGCACATCGACAGCGAGAAGGTCCTGCGCCGGATCGATCCGGCCAAGGACGTGGACGGGTTCCACCCGGTGAATGTCGGGAAGCTGGTGACCGGCGACAAATCGGCGTTCCGCCCGGCCACGCCCTACGGCGTGCAGCAGATGCTGATCCGCTCGGGGATCGAGACCAAGGGCGCCAACGCGGTGATCGTGGGCCGCTCCAACATCGTCGGCAAGCCGATGGCCAATCTGCTGATCCAGCAGGGCCCCGGCGGCGACGCGACGGTGACCGTGTGCCATTCGCGGACCAAAGACCTGCCGGCCGTCACCCGCGGCGCCGACATTCTCATCGCCGCGATCGGGAAGGCGGAGTTCGTCACCGGGGACATGGTGCGGCCGGGGGCCGTCGTCATCGATGTCGGAATCAATCGGGTGGACGACCCGTCGCATAAGAAGGGTTACCGCCTGGTCGGGGACGTGGCGTATGGACCGGTCGCGGAGAAGGCATCCTGGATCACTCCGGTGCCCGGCGGCGTGGGTCCGATGACGATCGCCATGCTGCTACAGAATACCTTACAGGCATGGCAGCAACTCGAATCACGCTAAGAGAGCTGGTTGTCAGTTGTCATCCTGAGCGAAGCGAAGGAGGCATGATCGGAGTCATGGCTCCTTCGCTTCGCTCAGGATGACAAATTCGCTGGTTCCCGCAGGTCAGCCATGGCCTACTCGCTTCAACTCTCCAGCATCTCCCCGACGGACGAAGTGTGGTCCGTCAGCCAGCTCACCTCTGCCGTGAAACGGCTGGTGGAAGGGGAGCTCATGCCCGTCTGGATCCGCGGCGAGGTCGTCGGATGCAAGGCCTGGTCGAGCGGGCACTGGTACTTCGGGCTCCGCGACCGGTCGAGCCAGGTCCGCTGCTGCATGTGGAGTCGCTACGCAGAGCGGGCCGGCGAGCCGCCCAAGGACGGGACCGAAGTGTTCGTCCTCGGCAAGCCGGGGATCTACGAGGCCAAGGGCGAGTTTCAGCTCAACGTCACCCGGATGATCCCCACCGCCGCGATCGGCGCGGCGCAGCGCGAGCTCGAGCGGGTGAAGGAGGCGCTCCAGCGCGACGGGCTCCTCGATCATGCCCGGAAGCGGCCGATCCCGGCGCTGGCCTCGACGGTGGCCGTAGTCACCAGCACGGACGGGGCCGCGTTGCGTGACGTCATCACGGTGGTCGGGAAGCGGTGGCCCTGCTGCCGGCTGGTGGTGGTGAACGCGCGGGTGCAGGGCGACGGCGCGGTCCCCGCGCTGGTGCGGGCGCTCCGGCTGGTGAACCGGATCCCCGACATCGAGATCTGCATCGTGGGCCGCGGAGGCGGCGGACCCGAGGATCTCGCCGCGTTCAACAGCGAGGCCGTCTGCCGGGCTCTCGCCGCGGTGCGGGTCCCCACGATCTCCGCGGTCGGGCACGAGACCGACATCTCGCTCACCGACCTGGTGGCCGATCTGCGGGCGCCGACGCCGTCCGCGGCGGCGGAGATGGCCGTCGCCGACCGGCGCGAGGTCTCGCGCCAGCTGGACGCTCTCGCCGCCCGGCTCGCCGGCGGTCTCGGAAGCCGCACGCGCCTGGCGGTCGAGCGGCTGACGCGAACCGCCGACCGGCTTCACGGTTCGATGGAGGCGATCCTCCAGCGCGAGCGCCACCGGTCGGACCGGCTCGCCGCCCAGCTCGACGCGCTGAGCCCGCTCCGGATCCTCGATCGGGGCTACGCGGTGCCGGTCGGCCCCGACGGACAGGTCCTCAAGCGCCGGGCGGATTTCGCACCCGGTGCTCCCTTTCGATTGCGGGTGGCCGACGGCGACGTCGCCGCCCGGGTGGAGTCGCCATGAGCATCGCCCAGGATCTGAACCGGCTGGAGGAGATCGTCCGGAAGCTCGAGGCGGAGGACGTCGAGCTCGACGCGGCGCTCGCGCTGTTCGAGGAAGGCGTCTCCCGGCTCCGGGCGGCGCGCGAGCGTCTCGGCGCGGCGGAGGTCAAGGTCCAGACGGTGCTGGAGGAGGCCGACGGCGACCTCCGGCTGTCGGACCTCGATGGCTGACACCGCGGCGCGGTCGGCCGTGGACCTCCTGACGGAGGCCCGCGACCTGACCGACCGCATTCTCGAGCAGTGGGCCCGGCGGCTGCGCGGCGAAATCGCCGGGCGGGACGGCGAAGCGCTCGCTTACGCTCTCGCCACGCCGGGGAAGCGGGTCCGGGCCGCGCTCCTGCTGGCGTCGTACCGCGCTGTGGGGGGCAGGTCGCCCGCGGTGGCTGGAGTCGCCGCCGCGGTGGAGACGGTGCACACCTACTCGCTGGTCCACGACGACCTGCCCTGCATGGACGACGACGACCTCCGCCGGGGCCGGCCCACCACCCACCGCCGGTTCGACGTCCCCATCGCCACCCGCGCGGGCTACCTGCTCGTGCCGGTGGCGGCGCGAGTGCTCGCCGCCGCCGCCGAAGCGCTGGAGCTTCC
>CAYPAE010000402.1:0-2646 GCA_964408595.1 uncultured Gemmatimonadaceae bacterium
TGTGACCTGCGTCACAATTACTCCCTGCCCGCGCCCGGCCCGCGACGGCGGGTGACCATTCGTAGCAGCAGCGAAGCCGCGAGCAGCGCGATAGCGCCCCAGACCACCCGGCGATCGTTCAGCATGATCGCTGCGACGGCCACCACCATGCCGGCCAGCGAAAGGGCGAGCCGGATCCGATTGATGCTCATGTGCTGGCGAGGAAGCGGCCGATCGCGTCCCGGAAATCCGGCGTCTGCCGGGCCAGCGCGTTCACCCGCGCGCCGAGCGCGATGCCCTGGTCGAACGATTGGCCGTCGAGCTGGTAGAAGAGCTGCTTGGTGAGCGCGAGCGCGGAAGCCGGCGCGGCAGCGAGGGCTCGCGCCAGCTCGCCGGCCTCCCGCTCGAGGTCTCCGTCCGGTACGACGCGAGAGACGAGACCCCAGGCCTGCGCCTCGTCCGCGCTCAGCAGACGGCCGGTGAGGACGAGGTCGAGCGCCGCCTTCTCGCCGACCAGCCGGCGAAGCAAGCTCATCACCATGGCTGGAACGAACCCGCGGAGGACCTCGGGATAGCCGACCTGTGCGCCCGCTCCGGCGAGCACGATGTCGCACGCGGTCATGAGTCCCGCCCCGCCCGCGAGCGCGCGCCCCCGCACCACCGCCAGCACCGGTTTGGGGAGCAGCCGCATGCGGCCGAACAGAGTGCCCAGCCGGAGGGCCGCCGCCTCGTTCGCCTCCGGAGGCGCATCGGCCGAGGCGAGCAGCTCCTCCAGATCGGCGCCGGCACAGAAGTCCTTTCCGGCTCCAGTGAGCGCTACCACACGGACGTCGGCGTCGAGGTCCGCCGCATCGAGCGCCTGATGCAGCGCCTCGACGACGGCCGAGCTGAGGGCGTTCCGCTTGTCGGGGCGATTGAGGGTGAGGGTGAGGACCCCACCATCTCGAGCCGATGCCAGCGGGGCGGCCGCCGAACTCATCCCCGCACCAGGCGCCGCGCGAGCGCGGGTGGAACCGGGATCTCCATCCGGAGCAGCGCCGTGGAGTAGACCTTGCCCTGGGCATCGGTCTTGAGCGAGATCGTGCCGCCGCCGTCCAGCGCATCGTGCAGCAGGAAATTGAGCGCGTTCAGATTGGGCAGCTCGAAGCGGTCCACCCCGCTCACCATCCCCTTGAAGTGCCGCGCGACCCGCGCCGTCGTCACCTCTCGCACCAGAATCGGGTAGTACTCCGGCTCCAGCGCGATGAGGCCCACGTTGGCCGTGTTGCCCTTGTCGCCCGAGCGGGCGTGGGCGATCCAACGGAGCTGGACGCGGGCGGGCACGCGGGCACGCGGGCGGGCGGGCAGTGTCCGCCCTGCCTTTTTCGATCTTCCTCGGCTCCGCTTCGCCACCACGGGTTTCGCCATTGGTGCTCCCTGTCGGTGTCTTCCTGCCCGCCTGCCCGCCTGCCCGCCTGCCCGAGTGCCCACCTGCCCTCACGCCGTCACCACCTCGACCTTCACGTGCCGCTCGATCTCTCGCCGGTCTATGAGCGCGGGCCAGTAGGCCACCACTTCCTCCACCGCTGGCCGCCCGCCGGCGAAGCCGGTGACACTCGGCGGGCCGGTCAGGACCAGCGGAGCGATCTCGCGGGTGAACCGCTCGACCGGCGCCTTGTCTCGCGCGCGCACCCCGATGCGGAGCTGCACCTCGGGCAGATCGGGATCCGGGCTTCCGCTCAGCCGCCCGTGGGTCGCGTTTACGCCTACAAACTCGGTGAGGATCTGCTCGAATTCCAGACCGAGGTCCGCCAGCCGCTGGCGGAGGATCCGGTCGGCCGCCTTCGCCTTGTCGTACGCCTCGGGCCAGGCGTACACCAGGGTGCCGACCGCCTTGTATCCATAGAAGTACGCGATGGACACCTTCAGCATCGGCGTTCGCGGGGCCCCGCGGATGCCGGAGACCTGTACCCGGTCGCGGCCGGCCTGACGCAGGCTGATGCTGGTGAAGTCGGCCACCCCGTCGGGGGTGATGTAGCGCTCGGGGTCGCCCATCTCGTAAACCAGCTGCTCGGTCACCGACGCCACCGAGACGACGCCGCCCGTGCCCGGGTGCTTGGTGACGACGAAGCTCCCGTCGGCCGAGGCCTCCACGATGGGGAAGCCCGGATCGGCCATGCCCTTCACCGAGCGCCAGCCCTTGAGGAGGTTGCCGCCCGAGGCCTGCGCCCCGCACTCGATGATGTGCCCGGCGACGGTGCCGGCCGCCACCTTGTCCCAGTCGTCGGGCGACCAGCCGAACTCGTGGAAGATCGGGCCGAGCGTGAGCCCGGTGTCGGTCACCCGGCCGGTCACGACCAGGTCGGCCCCGCCGCGGAGCGCCTCGACGATGGGCGTCATTCCCAGGTAGGCGTTGGCCGAGAGCACCTTGTCGCGGATCTCGGCCAGCGGCCGCCCGGTCTCCATGTCCGCCAGTGCGTGGCCGCGGCCGATGAGCTCGTCGAGCCGGCCCAGGATGTCGTCCCCGGTCACCAGCCCCACCCGGAGCTTCCCCGCGAGGCCGAGCTTGCGCCCCACCTCGAGCACCGCCTCCGCGCAGCCGCGAGGGTTCACCCCGCCGGCGTTGGAGGTGACCTTGATCCTGCGTTCGACGATGTCCGGAAGGATCCGCTCCATGAGCGGCACGAA
>CAYPAE010000403.1:0-2631 GCA_964408595.1 uncultured Gemmatimonadaceae bacterium
CGGCACGGCACTGAGCGCGCGGTTGACCGCGTTGAGGCAGTGGCCGCAGCTCATGCCTTCGATATGTAGAGTGGCTTGCCGGATGGGTTCCCCAGGATGAGCGCCTGGGGAACATATATAGGGGTGGGGGGTATGTCAATGGAGTGTCTGGGATGATTTTCCGGCGGGAGCAGGGTGCAACAGAGCGGGCAGGACGCCATGTGGGGCTCCGCCGCAACGTAGCCTCGCTGGGCCGGAGATCGTCAAATCGCGGAGCCGCATGGTGTTGCGCCGGCTTGTCGTCCGGCATGCCTCCTGCCCCTTTGACCCGTCATGCATTCCCCCGATGCCGAGCTGCCCGGCGACGCCTTTCCGCCTCCAGTGGGCGAACCGCTCGTCCCGATCCTTCGTCTGGATCAAGGCGTCGGGGACGCCGACGCGCTCGCGACCTGGCACCAGGCGCTCTCGAATGCCTTGGCCGCGGACGTCCCGCACGACCTGCTGGGACTCTGGCTCTACCCCCACGCCGGTGGCGTCGTGCTGCTCGGTCCCGAGGCGCTGGCACAGGACGACCTGAGCGTTCCGCTCCCTACGCCCCAGCTGCAACCGAACCAGCTCGCGATCCTCGATGAGATCGTCCGCGACGCGGGCTATCGCTCGACGGCGTCGTTCCCGATCCGCTTCGGTCGCCGGGACGTCGGGCTCCTGCTGGTCGCCAGTCTCGAGCCCGGCCGCTACCGCGGCATGGATCTCATGGTGCTTCGCCTCGCGGCGCAGCGACTCGCGCCGTCGCTCGGCCGTCTCGCGCGGCAGTGGAACGGCGCGGGCAGCGCCCAGGGGCACGGCCCAGAGCGGATCGCTACCCTGCTCGATGGAGTGGCGCAGGCGAGCGCCGCCGGCAGTACCCCGCAGCGCTTCGCCGCGGCGCTGAGCCGAGCGGTCGAGCCTCTGATCCCGCACGACCGGCTGGAGCTGATGCTGGCGGGTCCGGGCGGCGGCAGCTACTACCGGCTCGGCGAGCACCTCGGCGGACCGCTGTGGACCGATCCGTCCCTGGTGTTGGAATCGACCTCGCTCGACCTCGAGAGCCTCGCCGAGCCGCACGGCCGAGTTCTCCTCGGCGATGCCGGCCGGGACGCGCGCTGGCCGCGGGGTTACTTCACCGCGGCGGACCCCGCGGGAGCCGACCTCCGCGCGGTGGTCGGCGCGCGCGCGACCGGACCCACTCGGCTCACGACCTACCTCTTGCTGGGAAGCGTGGGACCCGACCTCTACGACGAGGCGGATGGGGACCTGCTGGGGAGAGTGGCCGCGCTGATCGCGCCGCACGTGGCGCTGCTGGCCGAGCAGGCGGCGCGCGAGCGCGAGACACCACCGGAGCCGGTGCCGCCCTCGCAACTGCTGGAGATCAGCGAAGTCCTGGCGCTCGGCGCCGAGCCGAACGAGGCGACCCGCCGAGTGGCCGAGCTGGCCGGCCGATTCCTGCCGTTCGACCAGCTGCACTTCGCGCTCCGGCTCAGCGAGGGGGACCGGGTCGTGCTGCTCGATCCCGGCGAGCGGAGACCGCTCCCGGACCTGGCCTCGATTCCGGTGGCGGGCACCGCGCTGGGGCAGGTGCTGCAAGGCGAGCTGCCTCACCTCTTCGCGCTCGCCCAGGGCGAGGCGCGGCTCATCGTGCCGCTTCGCGTGGCGGGACGGGTCCACGGGGCGCTGGTGTTGACCGCCGCTCCGCCGGCGGTCCTCAACCGCGCCCACGTGGAGCCGGCCCAGTGGCTGGCCGACGTGATCGCCCCACACCTCGAGCTGCTCCGCCGGGCCGCGATGCTGCGCCCGCCGTTCCGGCCGGGGTGGAAGCGCGAGCCGAAGCTCTAGAACTCCGCACTCAACTCAAGCCGCGGATCCCGCGGCGGAGCCCCCCGCTGCCCGGCGCATGGGCCCCTCGGCCGGAAGGATGAACCAGAAGGTGGAGCCCCGTCCCGGTAGCGACTCGGCTCCGATGGTCCCGCCGTGCATCTCCACCAACTTCTTGCTGACCGCGAGGCCGAGCCCGGTGCCCTGGGCTTGCCGGCTGGAGGAGCTGTCCACCTGGCTGAATTCCTGGAACAGCTTCGGCATCTCGTGCGGTGCGATCCCGATGCCGGTGTCGGCCACCGAGACCCAGACGACGTCTTTGGTGACCAGCTTGCGCTCGTCGCCGGCGCGGTCGGCCGGCGAAGCGAGTGACGCTCGGGTGGTGAGCGCGGTGAGAATGATGGTGCCGCCCTCCCCGGTGAACTTGGAGGCGTTGGAGAGGAGGTTGAAGAGCACCTGGCGCACGCGGACGCCGTCGGCCACCACGTTGAGGGGCCGGTCGTCGAGCTCAAGCCAGACGTCCTGGCGCTTTGCCCTCCTGAGGCTCGCCGTGTCGGCCACCGCGCCGGTGATCGCCTCGCGCAGATCGGTCGGCGCGAGCGACAGGGACATCCGGCCGGCCTCGATCTTGGACAGGTCGAGGACGCCGTTGATCAGCTCGAGCAGGTGGCGCCCGTTCCGCAGCACCGCCTCCAGAAACTCACGCTGCTGCGGGCTGATCTCGCCGCCCCCCTCCGCGAGCATGAGGTCGGAGAAGCCGATGATGGCGTTGAGCGGCGTGCGCAGCTCGTGGCTCATGTT
>CAYPAE010000404.1:0-2615 GCA_964408595.1 uncultured Gemmatimonadaceae bacterium
ATTAATTCGACTCCGCCGAGCTGGTCCTCGATCATCCGGTTGACGGCGTTGCCGCCGCCGCCGCCGACGCCGACGACCTTCATCCGCGCGGTCTGGACCCCGCTCTCTTCCAGCTCAAAGATCATGGTTGGTTCCCCCGGGCCCTGCTCAGAAGAAGTCCTGGAGCCACCGTTTTACCGGAGCGAGCACCTTCTCGACCGCTGGCGACTTGCGGCTCCCCGTCCCCATCCCGCCGCTCATCGCCACCTGCCTGGCGCCGTAAAGCACCAGTCCTGCGGGTACCGCCATGCGCGGAGATTCCACGCTGTCCGCCAGCCCCCGCAGCCGCTGGCCCGGCACGCCGGTGCGCGCCGGCATCGCGAACACCTCGCGTGCCAGCTCCACGATCCCCGGCGTCAGCGCACCACCACCCGTGAGAATGATTCCTGCGGGTAAGCGCTGATGATAGCCTGCGCGCGTCACTTCATCCAGCGCGTACTCCAGAACTTCCTGAAGCCGCATGTGCATGATGTGCGCCAGCACCCGCCGCTGCGCGTTGCGCGCGCCCTGCCCCGGCGTGCTGGGCAGGTCGATCACGTCGCTTTCGGGCACCAGGGGTTCGAATCCGGCGCCGTGACGCTCCTTCAGCCGCTCGGCGTCCACCTGGGTCACCTGCAGCCCGTGCACGATGTCGGCGGTGACGTGGCCGCCGGCGCAGAGCAGCGAGCCGGTGTGGCGGATCTTGCCGTTGTGGAAGATCGAGACGTTGGTGGAGCCCCCGCCCAGCTCGACGATGGTGCAGCCGAGCTCGATCTCGTCGGGCGTGAGCACCGCCAGTGAGGCCGCGAGCGGCTCCAGCACGAACTCCGCCACATGATAGCCGGCCCGCTCCACGCACTTCCGGAGATTCTGCAAGACACTGGACAGGACGGTCACCAGGTAGACCTCGGCCTCGAGCCGCGAGCCGGTCATGCCGATCGGCTCGTTGATGCCGCCCTGCTGATCGATCAGGTAGTCCTGGGGAATGGCGTGCAGCAGCTCGTGGTCGCGCCCGAAGCTGATGTTGCTCGCCATGTCGTTCACCCGGGCCACGTCGCTGGTCCGGATCTCGTCGCTGGTGACGGAGACCATCCCGTGGGAGCTCCGCCCCGCGACGTGCTCCCCCGCAATGCCGCAGTAGATCGAGCCCACCTCCACCCCGGCCATCCGTTGGGCGCTCTTCATCGCCTTGTCGATGGCCCGGGTGGTCTCCTCGATGTCGCGCACCACCCCCCGGCGGATGCCGGCGCTGCGCTCGACGCCGACGCCCAGAATCCGGCACCCCGCGTCGCGGGGATCGCCGGTCACCTCGGCGATGAGGGCCACCGCCTTGGTCGAGCCAAGGTCGAGGGCGGAGACGAGGCGTTGGGAGTGGGCGCTCATGCTCGCGCCTTTCGGACGACCACTTGGCCGGCGAATCGCCCGTCGAGCTCCTGGTATACGCGCCCCTGCCGGGCGAGGGCCTGCTCCACCACCGTCACCGCTCGAATGTCCTCCGCCGTAAGCCTGGAGCCGAACCAGAACCACCGTCCACCAACCTCGAAGACCACGTCCGGACCGACCCGCCACGCGGCGTCGATCCGCGCGAACAGCCCGGGATCGAACTCCTTCGCCCTCGCCAGGGCACCCGCGACCACCTCGCCTCCGCCGACCAGCACCGGGAGATCCGGTGCCGAGCTCAATGGATCGAAGGGAAGCGCTCGGGCGCGCTGGTCCACCATCACCAGCCGGTCGCCTTTCGGCGTGAGCGCCACCGGCTCCGCTTCGTCCAGCTCGATCCGCAGCGTCCCCGGGGCCCGGCTTCCCACCTCGGCTCCGGCCACACCGGGTAATGCCCTCAACCGCGCCGCCACCGGGTCGTGATCGTCGAACACGCTCGCGCGCGGCGCGATCTTCGCGGCGGCCATGACTGTCGCCGCATCAAGATACTGCAATCCGATGATCTCCACCCGCCGGACCCGGAAGAACTCGAGATGCCGGAGGCCGAACGGAAGCGCGAACCAAAGGGTGAATGCGACGACGCCCGCGCCGAGGAGCCAGAACCCCTTCCTCAGGCCGCGCTCAGCCACCGGACCAGCTCCGGTGCAACGCGGGTGATGTCGCCGGCGCCGAGCGTGAGCACGACGTCCCCCGGCTTGAGCGCCTCGCGAACCCGGCGGCCGACGTCGGCCCGCACTGCTTCGAATCGAGCGTCGGCGCCGGCACGCGCCGCCGCCTCCGCCACCTGGCGCCCGCTCACGCCGGGGACCGGCTGCTCGCGCGCGGCGTAGATCTCGGTCACGAAGACCAGATCGGCGGCTGCGAGGGCCTGACCCATCGCCTCGCCATGGGCGATCGTCCGCGAGTACAGGTGCGGCTGGAAGACCGCCACCAGCCTCCGGCCCGGATATGCCTGCCTGGCGGCCGAGAGCGTTGCCACCAGCTCCGACGGATGGTGCGCGTAGTCATCCACCACCGCGACACCGCCGTGCTCGCCCAACCGCTCGAACCGGCGTCCCACTCCGGAGAACGCCGCCAGCGCCTCCGCGGCCGGCTCGAGCGCGCCGCCGAGCGCCTCGACCGCGCCGAGCGCGGCCACGGCGTTCCGCAGGTTGTGG
>CAYPAE010000405.1:0-2614 GCA_964408595.1 uncultured Gemmatimonadaceae bacterium
GCATGGCCCCCTTCACTTCGTTCAGGGTGACACGTAGACGATTTCCCGCCCATGCACATCGAACTCGTCACCATCGGCAACGAGCTGCTGCTCGGGTTCACCGTGGACACCAACGGTGCCGAGATCGCCCGAGCGCTGTCGGCGCTCGGCATCGATGTGGTGCGGCGCACTGCGGTCCCCGACCGATCCGAGGCGATCTCCGCCGCGGTCGCAGAGGCCCTCCGGCGCACCGGCGCGGTGCTGACCACCGGGGGGCTTGGGCCCACTCGCGACGATGTCAGCAAGCGGGCGATTGCCGATCTCTACGGGATGCCGCTCGAGTTCGACGACACCGTCTGGTCCGACATCGTCACCCGGTTCGCCCGGGTGCAGCGCGCGCCGGCCGCGAGCCACCGCAGCCAGGCCGAAGTGCCCCGCGGGGCGACGGTGCTGCACAACCAGTGGGGCACGGCGCCGGGCCTATGGCTCGAGGGTCCGATCGGGCTCACGGTCATGCTCCCCGGCGTGCCCACCGAGATGCGGAAGCTGCTCGAGTTCGAGGTCGGCCCGCGGCTGGCCGCGCGGGCGACGGGCACCGTGGTCCGCTCGCTCCTCGTGCGCACGACGGCGATTCCCGAGTCCACCCTGGCGGAGCGGATGGGCGAGATCGAGCGCGAGATCGCGCCGCTCACCCTCGCCTACCTTCCCGGAATCGAAGGGGTGGACCTGCGGGTCACCGCCTGGGGAATGGACCCGGTCGAGGCGGATCGCCGGCTTCGCTTCGCGACGGACCTGATGCGTGAGCGCGCCGGCGAGCATGTCTACGGCGAGGGAGACATCGATCTCGCGGCGGTGGTGCTCGAGCGGGCGCGGCGTGCCGGGCTCTCGCTCGGCGCCGCCGAGTCGTGCACCGGGGGTCTCGTCGGCGGGCGGATCACCGACGTGCCGGGCAGCTCGGACGTCTTCGCGGGCGGCGTGGTCTGCTACTCGAACCGCCTCAAGACCGAGCTGCTCGACGTCTCGCCGGCGCTGATCGCCGAGCACGGGGCGGTCAGCGAGGCGGTCGCGCGGGCGATGGCGGAAGGCACTCGGACGCGGATCGGAGTGGACGTGGTGGTCTCCGTCACCGGTATCGCCGGCCCCTCGGGCGGCACCGAGGAGAAGCCGGTCGGCACGGTGTGGTTCGCGGTCGCCTCCCCCGGCGGGACCGAGTCGAGGCGCATCATCTTCCCGGGCTCGCGCAAGGAGATTCGGGAGCGCGCCGCCCAGATGGCCCTCTTCCTCGTCAACCGCCGGCTCCTCGCCGACTGACCGCCCCTCACGCTAGCCCCACACTGCCCAGCGTCTGCCGTTCTGACCACCTCCGCCGGGAACGGAGGTTGCTGTTATCTTTGGCACATCACCTCTCATGCGAGAGTGCAAGTGACTGACAAGCGACGATTTAGAACCGACTACGACACCCGTCCCGATCCCATTAATACCTCCGGCGGCATGGCCGAGCCTGCCTCTGAGGCCGGACCGAGCGTCGACGGTGCCGACCTGGCTTCCACCGACATGTCCGCGGAGCCCGGCTCCCGCGAGCCGGATACGCAGCCGATTTTCGGCGAGGAACGCGGAGGTCTTCCAGCGGAGCCGGAGTCGGAAGCGATCCGGCGACTGGAGTCGCAACTGGAGGAATCGCGTGACCGCCAACTCCGCCTCGCGGCGGAGTTCGATAACTATCGCAAGCGGGTCTCGCGGGAGCGCGTCGAGCAGAGCGACCGGGCCCAGGCGTCACTGGTCACCCGACTCCTCGACGTGCTGGACGACATGGACCGCCTGAGCGCCGAAAGCGGAGCGGCGTCGGCGGACTCGGTGCGTCAGGCGGTCGGGTTGGTGGACCGCAAGCTGCGGAAGGAGCTAGAGTCAGCGGGAGTGGAGCGGATCGATCCGGTGGGTCAGCCGTTCGATCCCAGCATTCACGAAGCAGTGTCCGTCGTGCCGCCCCCGCGGCCCGATCTGGACCACACCGTGAGCGCGACGTTCCAGACGGGGTATCGGTTCAAGGGGGCACTGGTGCGTCCCGCCAGGGTCCAGGTTTACTCGGCGCAGGGCCAGGCCTGACGGTGGCGGCCAAGGACTTTTATCAGGTCCTGGGCGTCTCTGATTCGGCGAGTCAGGGCGACATCAAGAAGGCATATCGTCGCCTCGCCAAGCAGCACCATCCCGACGCCAACCCCAACAAGGCGTCGGCCGCGGAGCGCTTCAAGGAGATCTCGGAGGCGCACAGTGTGCTCTCCGATCCCGAGAAGCGGAAGCAGTACGATCAGATGCGGCGGCTCGGCGCGTTCCAGGGAGGGCCGCGACGCTCGAGTGCCGGCCCGCGCCCGGCCGGTGCGCCGGGCGATGTCGGAGCCGAGGGGTTCGATTTCGGGGACTTCGGCGGGCTGGGCGATATCTTTTCTTCCATCTTCGGCCGGGGCGGGCGTCAGGCCGAGCCGAGAGCGAGTGCGGAATCGCTCGAGGCGGTGGTCGAGGTGCCGTTCCGGGTGGCGTCGTTGGGCGGCAAGATCACGGTGACGATCCCGATCACGGAGCCCTGTCCGACGTGCGGCGGAAGCGGCGGCGCGCCCGGCGCGACCTGGTCCACCTGCCC
>CAYPAE010000406.1:0-2608 GCA_964408595.1 uncultured Gemmatimonadaceae bacterium
ACGGCAGCGTCCGGATCCTCGTCGGCGTGGACCGGCTCGACTACACCAAGGGCATCCCGCGCCGGTTGCTGTCCTACGAGCGGATGCTGGAGACCCATCCCGAGCTGCGCGAGAAGGTCCGGCTGGTGCAGGTGGCGGTTCCGTCCCGGACCGGCGTCGAGGCGTACCAGGACTTCCGCTCGCTGGTGGACGGCCTGGTGGGGCGGATCAACGGCGCGTTCGGCACGCCGCGCTGGGTGCCGGTCCACTACATCTTCCGCGGACTCTCCCCGCCCGACCTGGTGGCGCTGTACCGCGCCGAGGACGTGATGTTGGTGACCCCACTCCGGGACGGGATGAACCTCGTGGCCAAGGAGTTCATCGCCTCCCGGGCCGACGGAGACGGCGTGCTGGTGCTGAGCGAGTTCGCCGGCGCGGCGTGGGAGCTCCCCGAGGCGCTCCAGGTGAATCCCTACGACACCGATGGCACCGGGGAGGTCTTCTTCCGGGCGCTCTCCATGGACCCCGACGAGCGGCGCGCGCGCCTGACTCCGCTCCGCCTGCGGGTCGCCACCTTCGACGTGCACAGTTGGGTCTCCGCGTTCCTCGAGCAGCTCGAGCGGGTGAGCGGACCCGCCGCCCGCGCCACGTCGCCGACGGCGGGCGAGGCCGCGCTCCGCGAGGAGTTGAGCCGCGCCCTCGAGCGGAACGACGAGCTGCTCCTGCTCCTGGACTACGACGGGACGCTGGTGCCGTTCACCGCGACGCCGGAGCTGGCCCGGCCCGACGCGGCGCTGCTGGATCTCCTCCGGTCGCTGGCGAGCCGGCCGGAGACCGAGGTGCACATCGTCAGCGGCCGGAGCCGCGAGGTGCTGGAGCAGTGGGTCGGCAGCCTGTCGATCTGGCTGCATGCGGAGCACGGCTTCTGGTCCCGGCCGCCCGGCCAGGCCGAGTGGACCCCGGCGGCGGACATCCACGGCTCGTGGCGGGAGCCGGTGCTGGGGATCCTGCGCGACATCACGGCGCGCACCCCCGGCTCGCTCATCGAGGTGAAGGCGGTCGCCATCGCGTGGCACTACCGGCTGGCCGATCTCGAGACCGGCGCCCGCCGCGCCAACGAGCTGCGGATCCACCTCAACCAGCTGCTGAGCAACCAGCCGGTCGAGATCCTCGCCGGAAATCGGATCCTCGAGATCCGTCCGTACGGCGTGCACAAGGGGCGGATCATCCCGCCGATGTCCGCCGAACGGCTGGCGCGCACCACCGTGCTCGCCATCGGCGACGACCGCACCGACGAGGATCTCTTCGCCGCGCTGCCGCCGGACGCGATCAGCGCGCGGGTGGGCCCCGGAGCGACCCGGGCGCGGTTCCGGCTCGACGGCACCACGGCGGTGCGCGGAGTGCTCCAGATGCTGGCGGACGCGGGCGTACGAGCCGACCTGGCATAGGCACGAGCCGGCTCACGCCCCCGGTGAGCGAGCGCGACCACGTCCTGGGGCCGGCCGACGCGCGCGTCACCCTGGTGGAGTACGGCGACTACGAGTGCCCCTACTGCGGCGCGCTCCACCCGGTGATCGAGGCGGCCCGGAAGGCGTTCGGGGGGAACCTGCGATTCGCGTTCCGGCACTTCCCTTTGCGCTCGACCCATCCTCACGCGCTCGCGGCGGCCAAGGCCGCGGAGGCGGCCGCCGAGCAGGGGCGGTTCTGGGAGATGCACGACCGGTTGTACCGGCGGCAGACCCAGCTGGAGGACGCGGATCTGCTGCGGCACGCCCGGAAGATCGGCCTGGACGTGGCCCGCTTCGAGCGCGAGCTGGCGGCGCGGCCCCACGAGGTCCGGATCCGCGAGGATCTGGCGAGCGCGGCCCAGAGCGGGGCGGGCGGAACACCCTCGCTCTTCATCAACGGTGAGCTCTACCAGGGCTCGCTCGACCGCGACGACGTGTTCGCGGCGCTGGCCCGCGCCGCCGTCGCGGCGATTCCCTGAACGTAGGAGCGGTCATGGCACGAAAGAGTTCGGAGACAGCGCGCGCCGCGGCGCGCGAGATCGGACGGGTGACGGTCACACGGCTCACGCTGTACTACCTCGTCGCCGGGACCCTCCTGCTCTGCCTCTCCGCCCTGCTTCCGCAGGACGCCATCGCCCCGGCGCCCGGCCAGCCGCCGGCCGACATGCAGGGGGCGATCGCCTGGTTCCGCGGCCAGGTCGCGATGTTCCCGACCGGCTCTCCCCGCTGGCTCGACGCGCTGCTCCAGATGGTCGCCGCATTCCTGCTGGTCCTGCCGCTCGCCTTCGTGTATGTCCGCACCCGGACCCGGGTCAAGTTCGATCACTCGCTGGTGCAGACGGTGATCGTGCTCCCGATCGTGGTGGCGGCGATTCTCGTGGTCGTCCGCGACAGCCTGGCGCTCGCCTTCAGCCTCGCGGGTATCGTGGCCGCGGTCCGCTTCCGGAACAACCTGAAGGAATCGGGTGACGCGGTCTACATCTTCGGCTCGATCGGCATCGGCTTCGCGACCGGCATCCACGCGATCTCGGTGGCGACGGTGCTGTCGCTCGTCTTCGTGATCGTCGAGCTCGCGCTCTGGAAGTTCGACTTCAGCGCCGAATTCGAGCGGACCTTCGCCC
>CAYPAE010000407.1:0-2600 GCA_964408595.1 uncultured Gemmatimonadaceae bacterium
GCTCTGGGATAACGCGACACCGCCCTTTCCCGGAGCGGCTGGTGCTCGCCGCGTTGGAGGGCGGGGTCGGCGGCGATGAGACGGGTCGCCAGCTCGCGCGCGCGTGACAACAGGTCGTCGTCCACCGGGAGCCGGGCGTGGCGCAGCTCGAAGCCCCCCGACTGCCGCGCGCCGATGAGATCCCCCATCCCCCGCTCCGCCAGGTCCAGCTCCGCGATGCGGAACCCGTCGCGCGTGGCCGCGAACGCCCGGAGCCGGTCCATGCCCGGCCCTTCCGCCAGCAGGATGCAGTAGCTCTCCTCCGCACCCCGCCCGATCCTCCCTCGAAGCTGGTGCAGCTGCGCCAGGCCGAACCGCTCCGGATGCTCGATGAGCATCACGGTGGCGTTGGGCACATCGATGCCCACCTCGATCACGCTGGTCGCCACCAGAGCCTGAATCTCGCCGGCGCGGAAACGGCGCATCGTCTCGTCGCGCTCGTCGGCCTTGAGCCGGCCATGCACCAGGCCCACTTCCAGCTCAGACCACCGCGCACCCAACGATTGCGCCATCGTGGTGGCGGCCCGCAGATCGGCGCGCTCCGACTCCTCGATCACCGGCAGCACCACGTACGCCTGGCGTCCGCGGCCGCACTCCTGGCGCACGAACTCGAGGACCTTCTCCCGTTGGCTCGCTGGGCGAAGGCCGGTCCGCACCGAGCCCCGGCCCGGCGGGCGCTCCTTCAGGGTGGAGACGTCGAGGTCGCCGTAGAGCGTCAGCGCGAGCGAGCGCGGAATCGGCGTCGCCGTGAGAAGCAGGACGTCCGGCGCCGCGCCCTTCCCGATGAGCGCGGCCCGCTGCTCGACCCCGAAGCGGTGCTGCTCGTCGATCACCACCAGGCCGAGCCGGCGGAACGACACGCTCTCCTGCATGAGCGCATGGGTGCCCACCACGATCCGCGCCTGCCCGGCGGCGAGGCGGCCCCGGATCGCGGTCTTCTCCGCCGCCGTCTGGCGGCCGAGGAGCAGCTCGGGGCGGATGTCGAGCGACTCGAGCAGCCCGCCCAGCGTGGCGGCGTGCTGCTCCGCCAGCAGCTCGGTGGGCGCCATCAGCGCCGCCTGGAAGTCGTTCTCCACGGCCAGGAGCATGGCGAACAGCGCGACCACGGTCTTCCCGGTCCCGACGTCTCCCATCAGCAGGCGGTGCATGCGCTCGGCCGCGGTCATGTCGCCGGTGATCTCTCGAAGGGCGCGCTGCTGGTCGGCTGTCAGCTCCCACGGCAGGCTCTGCTTGAGCCGGGTGGTGAGGTCCCGCTTCACCTCGAAGGCGACCCCCACCCGCTGGCGCTTCGCCACGGCGCGGGCGCGGATGAGCATGAGCTGGAGGTCGAGCAGCTCGTCGAAGGCGAGGCGTCTTCTGCCCTGCTCCGCTTCCTCGGTGGAGATCGGCCGATGCACGGCGCGAAGGGCTTCCGCCAGTGGCGGCAGCCCTGCCGCGCGCCGGAGCGGAGCGGGCAGCGGGTCCTCCGAGAGCGCGATGAGCGAGTCGAGGTGGCGCTCGACCAACGAGCGGATGATGCGGTGACTGAGCCCCTCGGTGGCGGGATAGACCGGCAGCACCTTGCCGGAGGCGAGCGGATCGGGCTCGCCCTCCGCCTCCGCGAGCACCACGTATTCCCGCGGCGCGAGCTGGCGTCCGTGATAGAACCGGACGGGCCCGGAGACGAGCAGCGTCTGTCCCACCGTGATGGTCCGGTCGAGGAACGCCTGTCCCGGCCACACACATTCGAGCAGGCCGCTGTCGTCACGCAGCACGGCGTGGAAGATCCGGAGCCCGCGCCTGGTGGGAAGGACCCCCTTGGCGACGACTCGCCCGACGCAGGCGACCTCGTGCCCGATCTCCGCCCGGGCGAGCGGGGTTACCGACGAGGCGTCGACGTAGCGATGGGGGAGGTGCCAGAGGAGGTCGCGGGCGGTGCGGATGCCGAGTCGCTCCAACTGCTCCGCCCGCCGCTCGCCGATCCCTTTGAGAAACTTGACCGGCATGTCGAGCCGCACTGCGGCCGACGGGCGGTTGCTCGACGGGTTAGGGGCGGGGGCGTTTGCCATGTGGCGGTCTAGACGATGCTCCTGCGGCTGTTCACAACAGAGGCACAGAGGCCACGGAGGTCACCGAGCCACCCCACCATTTTTGTTGTTCTCTGTGCCCTCTGTGGCCTCTGTGCCTCTGTGGTGAAAAACGCATCCAATGCTGGCTACGCCGGCCCAGCCAGCAGATGCTCCGCGAACCGCCGGGAGTCGAACGCCTCCAGATCGTCGAGCGACTCGCCCACCCCGAGGAAGCGGATCGGGAGCCCGAGCTCGCGCCGCAGCGCCGTGACGGCCCCGCCGCGGGCGCTGCCGTCGAGCTTGGTGACCACGATCCCGGTGGGTGACACCGCCTGCGCGAAGAGCCGGCCCTGCTGGATGGCGTTCTGGCCGACCGTACCGTCGAGCACGAGGAGGGTTTCGTGCGGCGCGCCGGGCAGGCGCCGGCCGACGACGCGCACCACCTTCCGGAGCTCGTCCATGAGCCCTTCCTGGGTGTGCAGCCGGCCCGCCGTGTCCACGATGACCGTATCC
>CAYPAE010000408.1:0-2590 GCA_964408595.1 uncultured Gemmatimonadaceae bacterium
AGCACCAGCGTCACCGTGCCGTAGGGCAGCGGCAGATCCAGCTGGACCGGCAGCCGCCGCGCGTCGTCGGTGAGGCGTACGCCGATGGTGGCGCCCCGGGCCGTGAGCTCCACGATGAAGCAGGGAACGGTGCGGCCATCGAAGAGCGCCACGGACTCGCGGCCGGTGACTCGCACCTGCACCGGGTTGTAGCCGGTCTTGAAGTAGCGCGACACCTCGAAGCTCTTCCCCACCTCGAGCGGAATCGTGCGCAGGTAATAGAGATAGGCCAGCTCGTCGAGGGCGTCGCGCGGCGCCACCCAGTCCCGCGCGACGCCCTCCTGACGGTACCGGCCGGAATCGGGCACGATCTGGTAGCGCTCCTCCTCCACTCTGCTGCCCTGCGTCAGCTTGCGGTGAAAGCGGAGCGACGCCAGCCGGCTCGACTGCACCCAGGAGGTCAGCTCGTAGCGGACGCGGATCCCGGGGGGGCCGCCCTCGCCGGTCATGGCGAACACGAAGGCATCCGCCCCGCGCTCGCGCGTCGTACGGGCCACGGTGGCGCTCGCGGTGCCGATGGGGAAATAGCCCAGCGACGCCTCGTACTGGAGGGTCTCGCCCACCGCGAACGGATAGGGCGCGGCGAGCCGGGCGAGCAAGGCGGCGTGGGCGAGCAGGGTGGCAGCGGGCATCGGCGTCGTTTGGTCCAAGTCGAGGGAAGAGGAGCAATATAAGCCTGATGCCCGAGCCCACCCGCCCGGTCGCATACCTGCTGGACCTCGACGGCACCCTCTACGCCGGGGGGGCCGCGGTGCCCGGCGCCCCGGAGACGCTCGAGCGCCTTCGGCGCCGAAGCGTGCCCTTCCGCCTGGTGACCAACACGACCAGCCGCTCCCGCGCGATGCTGGTGGAGCGGATGCGGGGCTATGGCTTCGCGGTCGAGCCGGAGGAGATCTTCACGGCGACGCTCGCCGGCGCCGCCTTCGCCCGCGACGCCGGAATACGGGTCGTGGCGCCGTTCCTCCCCAGCCAGGCGCTGGAGGACCTGTCCGGATTGGAGCTGGTGGGCGGCTCCTCTGGCCGGAAGGGCCTGCCCCGAGCCGGGCGAGGGGGCGGGACACCGGAGGCAGTGATCCTGGGCGACCTCGGCGAGGGGTGGACCTACGGAGCGCTTCAGGAGGCGTTCGAGTACGTGATGGGCGGGGCCACCATCATCGCGCTCTCCCGCGATCGCTACTGGCAGCGCGGCGACCGGCTCGCGCTGGATGCCGGTCCGTTCGTGGCGGCCCTGGAGTATGCGGCCGGCGCCGCTGCCTCGATCGCGGGAAAGCCGAGCCCGGCGTTTTATGCCGCCGCGCTCGCCAGTCTGGGCATCACCAGCCCGGCGGGGGCCGCGATGGTGGGGGACGATCTCTGGGCCGACGTGCAAGGCGCGCAGCGCGCGGGCCTGGAGGGGTGGCTGGTGCGGACGGGAAAATTCCGGGAGGAGGCGCTGCGCGACTCAGGCATTACCCCGAACCGAGTGCTGTCGAGCCTGGCCGCACTCGCGCAACCGTGAGCCGGATGGCGGGTTATCTTTCGCCGCTCCGTCCGATTGGAGTGAAGTTGCCGGTCTGGCTGGTCCTGTCGTTGCTGGTGGGTTGCCTTCCCGTTGCCCTTTCCGCCCAAAGCGCCACCGATTCCGGTCCCGCGCCGCCGTCGGATCCGACGGTGATTCGCGCCATCCAGTTGGAGCGGCGGGACATCTTCGATCCGCACGAGAAGGGCTGGCTCGCGCGGGTGGCGAACGCGCTCCACTTCGAGACCCGGGCGCCCACGATTCGCCGGGAGCTGCTCTTCCGGGTCGGGGAGTCGTACGACTCCGCCCGCGTCGCCGAATCGGAGCGCAATCTCCGGGGGTTGGGCGTCTTCCGGAGAGTCCGGATCGACTCGGTGCAGACCGACTCGGGCGTCGTGATGAAGGTGCTCACCAAGGACGGCTGGAGCACCCGGGCCGACTGGCGCTTTCGCAGCGCCGGCGGCGAGGTCGAGTTCACCATCGGGATGGTGGAGGACAACCTGCTGGGCACCGCCTCGTCGGCCGCGGTCCGCTACCGAAAGACGCCCGATCGCTCGACCGTGGCGCTCGGGTTCCGCCGCCCCCGGCTCTTCGCGGGCCAGGTGGGGCTTGGCCTCGCCTATGAGAACCGATCGGACGGCCGGCTCTACGCCGTGGCGCTGGAGCAGCCGTTCTATTCGCTCACCTCGCCCTTCGGCTTTCGGTTCGATGTCGAGGACCGTGACGAGCGGGTGCTCCGGTTCTTCGACGGCAGCACTGACGCACAGGATACGCTCTCCCGCCGTTACACCCTGGTCCGGGGCGCCGCCGCCTGGGCGCTGCGGAAGTCGTCCGAGGGCTTCCTCCGTCTGGGCTTCCAGGCCCAGGTCCGGCGCGACGACTTCCTGCCCGAGGGGTCGGGCCTCAGCTTCCCGCGGTCGGTGACCGGCGCCTTCGGACCGTACCTGGTCTGGAACCGGGCCAACTTTCTGGTCACCCAGGGCGTCTTCGGGTTCGCTCGTGAGGAAGACGTGGATGTCGGCATGACGGTGCGGGCCGGCGCCAATTTCGCGC
>CAYPAE010000409.1:0-2586 GCA_964408595.1 uncultured Gemmatimonadaceae bacterium
ACCCCGATGAGCACGGCGATGGTCGAGACCACCACGGTGTAGACCAGGGTCTTGAGCCCGATGCGTCCGAGGCGCCGCACGTCGCCCAGACCGGACACGCCGAGCGCCAGCGCCGAGAGGATGAGCGGGATGACGAGCATGAACAGGAGGCGCAGGAAGATCCGACCGGCGGGCTCGGTGACGTGCTTGACCACCCACTCGAGTCGGGGGGAGCCGCCGAGCGAAAGGTTGGCGGCCACGCCGAGAAGGATGCCGACGGCCATCCCGATGAGCATGCGGACCGAGAGTCCAGGACGCATGGGGCGGCAGTATGGGGACGGCCGGGCCCGCGGCCAAGCGGAATGTAGCGCTGCGGAATGGGGATACCATGGGCGAGGCGTGGCGCAAGGGCCGCGTCGCGCGCGGCGCGGCCGGACCGGCCAACGACCGAGGCCGCGAAGATAGCAGGTCGGGCGAATCCGGCTGCTTGACGCCTCCGTGGACCGGGCGCACAGTCTTCGCGGCCGCCCGACATCCCCTAGGAGGCGCTCACATGCCCCGATCATCCGATCCCCGCAGCGTTCTCATCCTGGTCGAGCAAGCCTACGAAGACCTCGAGCTCTGGTACCCGAAGATCAGGCTGGAGGAGGAGGGGATGCGCGTCGTGGTGGCGGGGCCCGAGCGGGTCCGCTATGTCGGCAAGTACGGCTATCCATGCACGCCCGACATCACGATCGATCAGGCGCGCGCCGAGGCGTTCGACGCGCTCGTCATCCCGGGTGGCTGGGCGCCGGACCGGCTGCGCCGGCTGCCGGCCGTGCTCGAGCTGGTGCGCGAGTTCGATCGGGCGAAGAAGCCCATCGCCATGATCTGCCACGCAGGCTGGGTGCCGATCAGTGCCAGGATCCTCTCGGGTCGCCAGGTCACCGGCGTCGCCGCGATCCGGGACGACCTCGAGAACGCCGGCGCGCGATTCCTCGATCGGAGCGTGGTGGTGGACGGGCATCTCATCTCGAGCCGCACTCCGGCGGACCTGCCGGATTTCTGCCGCGAGCTGATCGCCGCGCTCCGCGCGAAGGTCACCGCATGAACGGCGGTCGTGGCGCCTCACACGCGCTGCGGGCCGCGGCCGCCAGGGAGGGTAACGCGATGCCCCGAGTCCTCGTTCGTCGATCCTTGCCCGGCGCCCCGCGCCCGGGGTTGCGGACCGCCGTCGCGCTGTTCGCCTGCGCCACGCTCGCGGCCGCGACCCCCGCTCGCGGCCAGCTCACGCTGCCGCCGGACTTCGCGGACGACCTGATCCTGGGCAGCATCACCCAACCGGTGGGGATCGCCTTTCTCACCGACGGGCGGCTGCTCTTCACCGAGCGCACCAACGCCCGCATCCGCCTGATCGTCAACGGGGCGATCGCCGCCACCGATCCCGTGATCACGGTCCCGGACGTCAGGACCACCGGCGGCGAACAGGGGCTGCTGGGGATTGCGGTGGACCCGGGCTGGCCTGGCCGGCCCTACCTCTACATCCACTACGACTACTCGGGTGCGGCGACCATCCGGATCTCGCGCTACACGGTGGGGGGCGACCTCACGTTCACCGGGAACGGGAGCCTCACGATCGACCCCGCCACCCGCTACGACATCCTCACCGACATCCCGGACAACGCCTCCAATCACAACGGTGGCACGGTACGCTTCGGCCCCGACGGCATGCTGTACGTCTCGCTCGGCGACGATGCGTCCAGCTGCCAGGGCCAGAATCTCGCGGTGCTGGCCGGCAAGATCCTGCGACTCGACGTCTCGGCCCTGCCCGCCGGCGGCGGCGGGCCGCCCGCCAAGGGCCTCATCACGCCGGCCGACAACCCGTACGTGGCCAGTCCGAGCCTGAACGCGCGGCTGGTGGGTTACTGGGGGCTGCGCAACCCGTTCCGGTTCGGGATCGATCCGGTGTCCGGGAGCCTCGTGATCGGTGACGTCGGCGAGGGGACGCAGGAGGAGCTGAGCTACGTCTCGGTGCCCGGCAAGAATCTGCAGTGGCCCATCTACGAAGGCGAAGTTCCTGGCCCTGTATCCTGCGCCGGGGTGGACAGCTCGACCTTCACCGATCCCATCCACGTCTACGGGCGCTCACAGGGGCAGGCGGTGAACGGCGGGGTCGTCTACCGGCGGCCCGCCAGCGGCGCGAACCGCTTCCCGCCCGCTTACGACGGCGACATCTTCTTCACCGACTTCTACTCCGGCTGGGTGCGGCGGCTCAAGCAGACCGGCGGCACGTGGGCTCCGGCATTCACGACCGGTCAGCCCAACGCGACCGACTGGGCGACCGGCGGCACCTGGGTCGCGGACTGGCTGACCGCCCCCGACGGCTCGCTCTGGTACTGCCGCATGCTGAGCGGCACCGGCGGGGGCCTGGGACAGCTGCGCCGCATCCGCTACACGGGTGTGCTGTCGGTCCCGCCGCCGCCGGTTCCGCCGGTCGAGTTCCGCGCCCCCTTCCCCTCGCCCTCGAGCGGCGACGTCACCTTCGGCTACACGCTCGGCGCCGAGAGCCTGGTCCAGCTCGCGATCTACGATCTCGGTGGCCGGCGCGTGCGCGAGGTGTTCGGTCCC
>CAYPAE010000410.1:0-2584 GCA_964408595.1 uncultured Gemmatimonadaceae bacterium
GAATGCCTGACGACCTTCAGCCATCCACCATCGACCGCCGCCGCTTCCTCACCGTGCTGGGAGCATCGGCCGGCGGCGGCGCCATGGCGCTGAGCGGCTGCTCGACCGATCGGGTGCAGAAGCTGGTGCCCTATCTGGTGCAGTCCGAGGATCAGGTGCCCGGCGTGGCGACCTGGTACGCGAGCACCTGCACCGAGTGCCCCAGCGGGTGCGGCGTGCACGTGCGGACCCGCGAGGGCCGCGCGGTCAAGCTCGAGGGCAATCCGGAGAACCCGATCAACCGGGGGAAGCTGTGCTCCCGCGGCCAGGCCGCGCTCCAGGGCCTCTACAATCCCGGCCGGATCAAGGCGCCGATGGCCCGCTCCGCCGACGGCGGGTTCGTGGAGATCACGTGGGACGACGCCATCGCCCGGCTTGCCGGGAAGCTGGGCGAGGCCGGCGACCGCGTCGCGGTGATCAGCGGGGCACCCCGAGGCACCTTCGCCGATCTCCTGGCCGAGTGGACCGCGGCGCTCGGCGGGCGGCTGGTGCGCTACGAGAGCTTCGATCACGAGCCGGTGCGTGCCGCCAACCGCCAGGTCTTCGGCCTCGACCAGGTGGCGGCCCACGACTTCGGCAAGGCGAAGTACATCATCTCCTTCGGCGCCGACTTCCTGGAGAGCTGGGGCTCGCCGATGGAGAATCAGCGCGGGTTCGCCCGGGCCCACGGATTCGGCGAGGGCGATGTCGCCAAGTTCGTCTACGCCGCACCGCGCCGGGACCTGACCGGCCTCAACGCCGACGAATGGGTGCCGATCAAGCCGGGTTCCGAGGCGGCGCTGGCGCTGGCGATGGCCAACGTGCTGATCGGCGCCCGGGGCGAGGACCGGGTCGGCCTCGCGTCCGCGCTCGCCTCGTTCACTCCGGCGATGGCCGCGCAGGAGACCGGGCTCGGCGCCGAGACGATCGAGCGCCTGGCGCGGGAGTTCGCCGCGGCCCGTCCGAGTCTGGCGGTCGCCGGCGGCGTGGGATCGCAGCACGCGGCCGCCACCGAGGTCTGCGCCGCGGTGAACGTCCTCAACTTCGTGGCCGGGAACATCGGCGAGACGGTGCGGTTCGGTGCCGACCTGCCCACCGCCGACGGTCACGCCGAGCTCGCCCGGCTCTCGCAGGCGATGGACGCCGGCGAGGTGGCCGTGGTCCTGGTGCACGACGCCAACCCGGCCTACACCGTCCCCAAGAGCAGCGGCTTCGCCGGCCGGTTTGCCAAGGTCGGCTTCAAGGTCTCCACCTCGCTCTACCTCGACGAGACCGCGGCGCTCTGCGACCTGCTGCTTCCCCAGCACCATGCGCTGGAGCGGTGGGACGACGCCCGGCCCCGCGCGGGGGTCCACGGGTTGATGCAGCCGGTGATGGAGCCGGTCTTCAACACCCTGCCCGCGGGCGAGATCCTGCTCCGGGTAAGCCGGAAGGCGGCCGGTGCGCTCGGGCGCTTCACGGCGCCCACGTGGGAGGAGCATCTGAAGGCGCGCTGGCGCGCGCTCGCCGGCGAGCTGGGCGAGGCGGACGCCGCGGCGTTCTGGCATTCGGCCGTACAACGGGGCGGGGTGTACCGCGATCCGCCGGCACCGCCGGAAGTCTCGCTCGCCCTGGTCGATGGGCGCCTGGCGTACACCAAGCCGACGTTCGAGGGTGACGGCAGCTTCACCTTCCTCACCTACCCGCACGCGATGCTTCACGACGGCCGGGGCGCCAACAAGCCCTGGCTGATGGAGAACGCCGACCCCGTCACCAAGATCACCTGGCACTCCTGGGTCGAAGTGAGCCCGGGAACGGCGCGGACGCTGGACGTCCGCGATGGGGAGATCGTCGAGCTGACGTCGCCCTACGGCACGGTGGAAGGACCGGTCTACGTCTATCCCGGCATCCGCGACGACGCGGTCGCCATTCCGCTCGGATTCGGCCATACGGCGTACGGCAGCTTCGCCCGGGGCCGGGGAGTGAACGCCCTGGACCTGCTCGGCGCCCCGCGGGGCGACTTCGTGCCCTACCTCTCGACCCGGGTCTCGGTGCGGAAGACCGGAGCCTACCGGAAGCTCGCCAGCGTGGCGGGCGTTCCCCGGCAGCTGGGACGCGGTATCGCGGAGGCGATCCCGCTCGAGGCCGCGAAGAAGGGGCTGACCGTCGCGCAGGCCTACCTCGAGGAGGGCCACGGCAAGCACGAGGTCAACACCGAGCGCGAGCTGGAGGCGCTCCGTGGCTGGTCCGAAGCGCAGCGGCGCGCCACCGAGCAGGGTGACTACGCCAAGGAGCACCCCCAGTGGGGCATGTCGATCGATCTCGCCAAGTGCACCGGCTGCTCCGCCTGTGTCACCGCCTGCTACGCCGAGAACAACATCCCGACGGTGGGCGAGTCGGAGGTCCTCCGCGGCCGGGAGATGACCTGGCTCCGGATCGAGCGCTACTGGGAGGATGCGGAGGAGCCCGGCGCGCCGCCCGCGGCGCGGTTCGTCCCCATGCTCTGCCAGCACTGCGGCAACGCGCCCTGCGAGCCGGTCTGCCCGGTGTACGCCGCGTACCACACGCCCGACGGGCTCAACGGGCA
>CAYPAE010000411.1:0-2583 GCA_964408595.1 uncultured Gemmatimonadaceae bacterium
CCGGGAGATGTGTTCTTCGACATGGAGGGGTTCCCCTTTGCTGAAGGGGGGCTGGAGTATCTGTTCGGGGCGGTAGCGCTCGATGACGGTAATGAGGCTGCTGCAATCGGCCCTACGTTTCACGACTGGTGGGCCCACGACGAGGCCGGGGAGCGACGGGCCTTCGAGGGGTTCATCGACTGGGTCGTCGCGCGTTGGCGGCGGGACCCCACGCTGCACATCTACCACTACGCCGCCTACGAGGAGACCGCGGTCAAGCGGCTCGCGGGGAGATACGCCACCCGCGAGGCCGAGGTGGATGCCCTCCTGCGACATGACGTCTTCGTCGACCTGTACGCCGTGGTCCGGCAGGGGCTGATCATCGGCACGCCGAGCTATTCGCTCAAGAAGGTCGAGCGACTCTACCTTCCGCCGCGCGAGGGCCAGGTCGTCTCGGCGAGCGGCTCGGTGGTCGAGTACCAGCGCTGGATCGACGCCGGACAGCCGAGGAGCTGGCGGGAGTCGCCCATCCTGAAGGGCATTCGCGACTACAACCGGGTGGACTGCGAGTCCACCTGGCGGCTTCGCGAGTGGCTGCTCGGGCGGCAGCGGGAGAGCGGCATCGCTTACGTGCCCGACCCGGCCAAGGAGGATGGACCGCCGTCCGAGGAGAGCGAGCCGACGGAGGCCGAGCAGCTCGCGGCGCGGCTGCTCGATCTCGCCGAGGTGGAGAAGGCGACGGACCTGGAGCGCGCCCGGGTCACCCAGCTGATCGCGTGGCTGGTGGAGTTCCACCGCCGCGAGGAGAAGCCGATGTGGTGGCGGATGTTCGAGCGGCACGACATGAGCGCCGATGAGCTGTACGACGACCTGGACTGCCTCGCGCATCTCACCCGGACCGGGACGGCGCCGCGCGCGATCAAAAAGTCCTCGGGCCTGGAGTACCGCTTCGATCCCGAGCAGGACACCAAGCTGCGCACGGATTCGAAGTGCTTCGTCGCGGCGGACAAGGACCTGAAATGCGACATCGTCTCCTTCGATGAAGAGGCGGGACTTCTGGAGCTCAAGGTCGGCCCGGGAAAGTCGCTTCCGGACCGGCTGTGCCTCATTCCCAACGAGCACGTCCCGGCCGACACCATCAAGGAGGCGATCGCCCGGCATGCGGAGGCCTGGGAGGGCGGCGGCGTCCCCTCACCGGCGGTGGACGATCTCCTGCGCCGCCGCCATCCCCGAATCGAGGGCCACGGGGGCGGACCGCTGATCCGGCCGACCGACGATTTCCTGACCCAAGCATGCGACCTCGCCGGCCGGCTCGACGGCGGCACGCTCTGCATCCAGGGGCCGCCCGGCACCGGCAAGACCTTCACGGCGGCCGCGATCATCCTGGAGCTGCTGCGGCGGGGGAAACGGGTCGGCGTCACCGCCAACAGCCACAAGGTGATCCTGAACCTGATGGGCGCAGTCGTGAGACGCGGAGGTGCCGCGGGAGTCCCGGGCGCTCTCTACAAGGCCGGCAGCCACGAGGACGACCCGCTGGTCGCGCAGGGCGTGATCCAGCAGATCGAGTCCAACGAGGTGGCGGCCGTTCTGGGCGACGGCGCGGCGCTGGTCGGCGGCACCGCGTGGGTCTTCAGCCGAGCCGACCTGGAGGGCCGTTTCGACTACCTCTTCGTCGACGAGGCCGGGCAGGTGTCCCTGGCCAACGCGGTGGCCATGGGCCTCTCCACCAGGAACCTGATCCTGGTGGGCGACCAGATGCAGCTCGCCCAGCCGACCCAGGGCAGTCATCCCGGCGAGACCGGTCTCTCCTGTCTGGAGTACCTGCTCCAGGGCCACGCCACCGTCCCGCCCGAGCTCGGCATTTTCCTCGGCAGCTCCTACCGGATGCACGGCGGCGTCTGCCGGTTCATCTCCGAGGCGGTCTACGAGGGGCGGCTCGGCAGCGCGCCGGGGACCGAGCGGCACCGGGTGATCCGCGCCGCGGACTCCGTTCTCGTGCCCGCGGAGACCGGGGTCGTCTGGGTGCCGGTGAGCCACGACGGATGCACCCAGTCGAGCGAGGAGGAATGCGACGCGATCGCGGGGATCGTGCGGGAGCTGCTCGGGCGGAGGGTCGTCGGCCGCGACGGCGCCGAGCGGCGGATGACGCCGGCGGACATCCTGGTGGTCGCGCCGTTCAACATGCAGGTGCGCCGCTTGCGCGAGGCGCTCGAGCCGGGGGTTCGGGTCGGATCGGTGGACAAGTTCCAGGGGCAGGAGGCGCCGGTGGTGATCGTCTCACTCTGCGCGTCCACGCTCGAAGAGGCGCCGCGGGGTGCCGCGTTCCTGCTCAATCCCAACCGGCTGAACGTCGCGGTGTCCCGGGCGGAAGCGCTGGCGATCGTGGTGGGGTCACCGGAGCTGACGCGAGTGAGGTGCCGGTCGGTGGAGGAGATGAAGCTGGTGAACTTGCTGTGTCACCTGATGCAGTATGCGGAAGGGGCTGGTGATGACACGGCAGGGAATTGATTTGAGCGGCGCGGCCGGAGATTCTTCAGATGCCGGACCGGATGGAAGACTACGCAACCAGATCAATCAGGAAGGGTTCCCATGGCATACGTCGAT
>CAYPAE010000412.1:0-2581 GCA_964408595.1 uncultured Gemmatimonadaceae bacterium
TCGACGGTGTGGCGCTCCCCATGCCGGCCGCCGCGCTGCGGCTCGATCCGTTCGGCCAATGGCTGATTGCCCGGCCCACGGTGGGAGATAGCGCGTGGGTCGTCGACCTGTCGATCAAGCGGTTGGTTGGCGGGTTGCCGACCTCCTGGAGGGCCGATCTGCCGACCGTTTCACCCGACGGCTCGCTACTGCTGCGCCGCGGCGACGATGTTGTTGCCGTACGGCCCGACTCGCTCATGGAGACGGGACGCGTGGCAGGCGGCGCGTCCGACCTGTGGGTGACCACCGACTGGACGCCGCGCGGGGCGCGCTCCTCCGCGACCGCCAGCGCCGCGGGTGCCGACGACTCAGTGGGCGTCGAGGGGCCGCTCTACGTTCAGGTATCGGTGTCGCGCAACCAAACGTGGTCGGGGCAGATGGCCGAGCAGCTCATCCGGGCCGGACTCCCCGCCAAGGTCCTCCCGCCTGCGTCGGCGGACGAAGGGTTCCGGGTAGTGCTCGGACCGTATCGGACCCGGGCGGAGGCGGAAACTATCGGTAGAAAGCTTGGCCGCCCGTACTGGATCTACCATCCCGACCAATGACACTGCGCACGCTGCCTCGCTCTCGGCTCGACCGCGTGCTCCCTCCTCTCCTGCGGGAGTGTGCGCTGGTGGCGATCGTGCCGGGCGCCGATCACGCCCACTGGTCGGCCGATGCGACCTGGGCCGTGGCGCGCGCGGCCACCGCCGACCATCAGGAGCGGCGCCGCGCCGTGGCGTTGGTGGATCTCTGCCTCGAATCGCCGCTGCTGCACCAGGCCAGATCGATCGCACGGTCACCCGGGATCGCAGAGGCGTTCGCTTCCGATGCCCCGCTCAACGAGGTGGCCCACGACGTTGAAGGCGTGTACTTCCTCCCGGCCGGATCCGAGGTTCATGAGCCCGACGCGGTACGCCGCTCGCCGCGCTGGAGCCGGCTACAAGCGGGGTTCCGCAGTGAGCGAGCGCTGCTGTTGGTCTGCCTTCCGGCTGAACGGCTCCAGGAGCTGGGAGCGGTTCCAGACGGCGTGATCGCCTTGGCACCCATGGGGATAGACCTCGGCTCGCCTTCCGGTCGCGCGCTGCTGGCCGCGCGGGAGCGGGGTGTCGAACTGCTCGGCGTCGTGCGCGAGCGGTGGACCGCGTCGCAGCCGGCATCGCTCCCCAAAGCACGCTCGCACCGACTGCGACCCGCCGTAGTGGCAGCGGGCGCCGCGCTCGCGATCGTGAGCGTCGCCTTGCTCGCGACCGCCAAGGAAGCCTTCAAGACCGAAGGGGACTCCATCACCGAGCGCGCAGCCTCCGCGACTCCTGTGCCGGTGCTGTCCGTGGCGGACTCGGGTGCGTGGACGCTGCAGTTTGCCGCGTACGGTGAGCCAGAGCGCGCCCTGGCCCACGTCGACCGCCTCGTCGCCGCGGGATTGCCGGCGTTCGTGAGTCCGCTCACCCCCGACACCTCGGGAGCGGTGTGGTACCGCGTGCTCGCCGGCGCGTATGCCACACGCGACGCAGCGGCGGAGGCGCGCCAGGTGTGCTGGAGCCGCGGCCTCGCCGCACCGGGTGAGGGGAAACTGCTGCTCGCGCCATACTCCCTCGCGCTGAGACACCCCGCGGACGGCGCTCGGCTGCGGGCCGCGGGCCTCGTCCCGGTGCGCTGGGGGAAGCGCGGCCTGGTCCTGGTAGGCGCGTTCGAGCATCCCGAGCAGGCCGCCGTCGCCCGCGCCGCGCTTGAACGGGCCGACATCGCCACGACCCTCATCACCCGAACGGGACCGACCCCATGAGGCTGAGCCGACTCGAGCTGGTGGGCTTCAAGTCTTTCGCCGGATCGGTGGAGCTGCCCTTCGATCTCGGGGTGACCGCGATCGTCGGTCCGAACGGTTGTGGGAAGTCCAACATCTCCGATGCGGTGCGGTGGGTGCTGGGTGAGCAGTCGCCGCGGCTGCTCCGCGGCGGCAAGATGGAAGATGTGATCTTCCAGGGCTCGACCGGCCGCCGACCGGTGAACGTCGCCGAAGTCTCGCTGGTGTTCGACAATGCGGACGGGACACTGCCGATCGCCTACCAAGAAGTCGTGATCACCCGGCGACTGTCGCGATCGGGTCAGAGCGACTATCTGCTCAATCGCTCCCCGGTGCGGTTGCGCGACATCCAGGACTTGCTGCGCGGTACCGGGCTCGGCGCGGAGGCCGGGGTGGTGATGGAAGCGAAGATGATCGACGCGCTGTTGTCAGAGCGAGCGGAGGAGCGGCGGGCGCTGTTCGAGGAGGCGGCGGGGATTGGCCTGTACCGCAATCGCAAGCAGAGCTATGAGCGGCGGCTTGAAGAGACGGCCGCCGACCTGGCCCGGCTCGAGGATCTCATCGCCGAAGTGCAAACGCAGGTGCGCAGTCTAGCGCGGCAGCGGGGTCGAGCGGAGCGCTACACCAAGATGATGGAAGAGTGTTTCGGTGTGGCGATCACCCTCGTCCGGCGCGAGCTCGAGGACCTGGACCTGGCACTGGGGGCGTTGGGCGTGCGCACGCGCGAGCTGGCGGAGAGTCTCCCCGCGGCGCGGGCCC
>CAYPAE010000413.1:0-2534 GCA_964408595.1 uncultured Gemmatimonadaceae bacterium
GGCGGGGCTTGGCCAGCCTCCCGGGACCGTCCGTTCCACTCGCACAGCACACCGGAACTCCGTACTCCCGTGAGCGAACCGAGGGACCCAGGGAGGCTGGCCAGCAAGCTTCCGACGTGCTCAACCCGGTCAATTCAACTATGCGCTCCGGCGAGTCGGGCGGCCTCGCGCCAGCCGATGTCGCGGCGGAAGATCTTGCCTTCGAACTCGATCGCCTCGGCGGCCTCGCGGCCGAGGCGCTGGGCCTCGGCAAAGCCGGATGCGACGGCGGTGACATTGAGCACCCGCCCCCCGTTCACTCGGAGCACACCGTCGGCTCCTCGGGCGGTGCCCGCGTGGAAGACGGTCACACCTTCGGGCAGACGATCGGGAATCGCTATCGCGGCGCCCTTTTCCGGGGCATCGGGATATCCCCGGGAGGCGAGCACCGTGGTGACGGAAGCAGCGCCCGACAGCAGCTCCAGCGGCGCCGGCGACTCACCGCGGGCGACGGCCCAGAGCGAACGCGTGAGGCCGTCCGAGACCAGGGGGAGCACCACCTGTGCCTCCGGATCACCCAGCCGGCAGTTGAACTCCACGACCCAGGGCGTCCCATCGTCGTCCACCATCAGACCGGCGTAGAGCACGCCGGTGAACGGCGTGCCGCGCCGCCGCATCTCGCCGAGCGCCGGCAGGAGCACCTCCCGGCGGGTCCGCTCCAGCAGCTCCGGCGTGGCCACCGACACCGGGCTGTAGGCGCCCATCCCGCCGGTGTTGGGTCCCGCGTCGCCATCCAGCAGGCGCTTGTGGTCCTGTGAAACGGGCAGCAGCTCCACCTCGCGGCCGTCGGTGATCGCGAGGACCGAGACCTCCTCGCCGCGGAGGAACGATTCGATCACCACGGTGCGGCCGGCGTCGCCGAACGTCCCCTCGCCGAGCATCGCCCGCACCGTCGCGGCGGCTTCCGCTCGGGTCTCGCAGACCACCGCGCCCTTTCCGGCCGCCAGCCCGGATGCCTTCACCACCAGCGGCTCAGGATGGCGCGCGACGTACTCCAGCGCGGGCCCGAGCTCGTGAAGCGTGCGGCTCGACGCGGTCGGTATCCCCGCGGCTGCCATCACTTCCTTGGCGAACGCCTTCGACGCCTCGAGCTGGGCAGCCGCGGCGCTGGGCCCGAACACGGCGCGGCCCTCGGCCCGGAGCCGGTCGGCCAGCCCTCGCGCCAGGGGCACCTCCGGGCCCACGACCGTGAGATCTATCCCGTGCATGTCGGCGGCATCGGCCAGGCGATCGAGATCGTCGGCCGGGATGGAAAGATTCGTCGCCAGCTCCGCGGTGCCGGGGTTTCCCGGCGCGCAGTAGACGTCGGCATCCGGGTTCTCCCGCCGAAGCGCCCGGCAGAGCGCATGCTCCCGGCCGCCGGAGCCGACGACGAGCAATCTCACGGCTTCTGCGCGTTCCTGAACGCGTCGCGGGCCCGCTCGGCGGCCTTCCGCGCGGCGTCCGCAACCTGGGTGACGATCTCCCTCGCCTCCCCCGCGTAGTAACTGCCTGCGGCCGCGAGGTCGTCGCCCATCGGCCGGCCGGTCGTCTCGGTCCCACGGCGCACGTATTCTCCGCGGAGGATCCGGTCGTATTCGCCCGAGGCGACCCAGCGCTGGAGCTCGGCGGCCCGCACGGTGTGCATCGGGTGGGTGAGCGCGAGAGTGCTCAGGATCTTGTAGACCACGTCGAGTCCCTCGCCGCTGGTGGCGTACTCGTGCGCCTGCTGCATGAAGGCGTCCACGTTGAGCTGCCCGGCGAACGCCTCGCCTCGCCCACCGCCGGCCATCTTCATGTCCACCCGCTGAGCGACCGCGATGTCCTGTCCTCCCAGCAGCCCGGCGCGGTCGGAGGAGAGCTCGGACTTCCGGGACCACTCGAGGAACGCGAGGCGCACCGGCAGCACCACGAGGCTGGCGAGCACCGGGAGCGCGCCGAGACTGATGAGCGCGAGGATCGCCGCGATGGTGCGGTAGAGCGCGTGGCCGCTCAGCACGTGGCCGAGCTCGTGGGAGAGGAGCACGCGCAGCTCGTCGTCATCGAGCAGCTCGATCGCCGCCGAGTGGACGACGATGAACGGCTTGTCGATGCCGTACGCGCCGGCGTTGAAGAACGGCGTCTGGGAGACGTAGAGCTCGGGGACGTCCGGCCAGTCGAACGTCGTGGTGACCTCGGTATGCAGGTGCCAGAGCCGGGGGAACTGGCTCGGCCCGACCCGGATGGCATTTCCCTGGAAGAGGAGCCGCACGCCGCGCTCCCCGCCGAGGAGCGCGAGCACCTTGCGGATCACCTCGTCCACTCCGGGCACCGACCGGAGCGCCTGGAGCGCCGCCCGGTCGGCGGGATGCTCCCAGGACACCGCGGAGATCTCGGGGAAGGCGCGGCGGGGGCGGGGTGCGGGAACGGACGTGCTCATCGGTCGCTCGGGGTTGGGGATGCAGCACCTACGGGAGCACGGCTAACATGTTTCACTCTGGGACGGCTGCGCGGGCTAGCTGACGCGTCATCCCTCG
>CAYPAE010000414.1:0-264 GCA_964408595.1 uncultured Gemmatimonadaceae bacterium
CCTCCCGCGTTATATGGTCGGGGCGCTGCCGGACCACCGGATCGCCGCCGCTGCCGTCCGCCGGGGCGCCAGCGACTACTTTGCCCTCCCGGACGATCTCGGCCTGCTCCGCCGCTCGCTCGAGCGTGAAGCCCGGGAGGCTCGCCAGCGGGGCGAGGCCGACCGCTTCGCGGATCTGGAGCGGCAGGCCAATGGCTTCGATACGATCCTGGGCCGAAGCGCGATCCTGCGGCAGGCTCTAGGCCAGGCAGCGCGGGTGGCCAC
>CAYPAE010000414.1:274-2515 GCA_964408595.1 uncultured Gemmatimonadaceae bacterium
CACCCATCGCGACGTCACCGTCCTCATCGGAGGCGAGACCGGCACCGGCAAGGAGCTGCTGGCTCGCGCCATCCACTACCACAGTCCGCGTGCCGCCGCACCCTTCGTCGAGATCAACTGCGCCGCGATTCCCGCCGCCCTGCTCGAGTCGGAGCTGTTCGGCCACGAGAAGGGGTCGTTCACCGGCGCGGTGTCGGCCAAGGCAGGGCTCTTCGAGCTGGCGCACGGGGGCAGTCTGTTTCTCGACGAGGTCGGAAACCTTCCGCTCGAGCTCCAGCCCAAGCTCCTGCGCGCGCTCGAAGGGCGGACGATCCGCCGGGTCGGCGGGCAGGGCACCCGCGAGGTGGACGTCCGCGTCATCGGAGCCACCCATGTGGATCTCGCCGCCGCGGTGGCACGGGGGGAGTTCCGGGAGGACCTCTATTACCGGCTCAACGTCGTCGTCCTGACGCTGCCGCCGCTGCGCCACCGCGAGGACGACATCGAGCTGCTCGCCGAGACCTTCGTCGCGCGCCTCTCGACCAGCCTCGGACTATCGGCACCGGCGCTGACGCCCGAGGTGCGGGGAGCCCTGCGGCGGCACCCCTGGCCGGGGAACGTGCGGGAGCTGGAGAACGCCATCGAGCGCGCGCTCGTGCTCTCACCGCCCGGCACGCTCGGAGCGGACGAGTTGGGGCTGGTGCGCGGGGAGACCGTCCCCGGCGCCGGCCCCATTCCCTTTCCCGCCGATCTCCAGACGCTGTTCCATGCGGCCGCCCAAGCGATGCTGCAACTGAGCGGCGGGAACAAGAGCGAGGCGGCCCGCCGGCTCGGCATCTCGCGCTCCCGACTCCAGCGGGTGCTCGACGGCGTGACCGATCCCGACTGACGCGAAGGACTCAGGAAACTTCTATGTGGATGTCGCGACGTCCGGCACTGATGGGGGTGCTCGCGCTGGCGCTCGCCACGGGCTGCGCCGACGACAACCCCGACGCCCGGACCGAGGACGAGCTGAACGCCCTGGCGATTCGGCCCGGAGCCCCGCCGCTCGAGCGCACCGACACCTCGTTCTACGCGGTGAAGGGCGAAGAGCGCGAGGTCATCATCTACTTCAGCGACGGGGCCGGTGGCCGGGGCACCATCTTCGTCCTCCTTCGCGTCTTCCCCGGCTCGCTCGCCTCCCGTCCCGACGGCACCCCGATCGCCGAAGGCGACTCGGTGCTGATCACGCTCCGGGCCGCCGACCCGAGCCGGGTGCTCGTCGACGTCGAGCCCAGCGGCCTCACCTTCGACCCCGCCGCCCCACCGTTGATCCTGCTGCACTACAACGAGGTCGATCCCGACCTCGACCGCGACGGGGACGTGGATGCGGCCGACCTCCTCATCGAGCGCCGGCTGACGATCTGGCGGCAGGAAACGCCGGGCGGCGTGTTCACGCGATTGCAGTCCACGGTCGACCTGCTGTTTGACGGCGTGGGGACGTCGCTCACCGGCTTCAGCCGCTACGCGATCTCCTACTGAGGACGAGAGCACCGGCCGATGGTCGATCCGCCTCCCGCCGAAGAACTGGTCGGCCTGCTCCGCGACTTGATCGCGAGCGGAAGCTTCCAGGAAGCGCTGGACGCCTTCCGCGGCGCGGTGCGCGCCAGCGCGCGGCTCGAAGCGGAGGCAGGGCTGTTGGCGGCAACGGCCGCCACGCGCCTCGGCGACCTTGCCACGGGCTCGGCCTTGGCCGCCGACGCCCTCGATGGATTCCGGGTCCGGGCGGACGACGATGGGCATATGCGGGTGCTGAACCTGCTCGGCGCCATCGGATTCGAACGGGGGGACCTCTCCCGGGCGGAGACGTGTTTCGAACAGGCCCTGCGCCTCGCGCTCCGCACCCGCGACAGCCTGATGGTGGCCCGCATCACCAGCAACCTCGCGTCGGTCCACCACCTCCGAGGCGATCTCGCGGGCGCGCTTCGGCTCTATCGCTCCGCGCTCGCGGCGTTTCAGCGGCTGGGGGACCGCCGCTACATCGCCGGAACCTACCACAATCTCGCGCTCGCCTTCCGCCAGGCGGCGGACCTGCACGAGGCCGAGAGCGCCGCGGCGCAGGCGATCCGCCACGCCGAGGTGCTGGACGACATCGCGCTTCGGGCGCTGACGGTGACCGGCCGGGCGGAGCTACGGGTGCAGCAGGGCGAGATCGCCTTCGCCCATCAGGAGCTGGATCGGGCCGGGCGACTCGCGCGCGAGGCCGGCGACCTCCTTGGAGGC
>CAYPAE010000415.1:0-2509 GCA_964408595.1 uncultured Gemmatimonadaceae bacterium
TGATCGGCGGCCGGGAGAGCTACGAAGCGCGGTGCCGGCATTGCCACAAGGTGCCGCGGAAAGACGAGGACCAGACGAGGTTGTTGTAAGGCGGGCAGGCGGGCAGGCGGGCAGGCGGGCGGCCGAGCGGTAGTCTCCGCCCGCCCACCTTCCCGTCAGCCGCTATGCCGCACGGTCACGCCAGTCGACTCTATATGCATAGACGCTGCGCAGGCCCCGCACGCCCATCTCCAGAAAGAACGGCAGCACGAGGTCGCGGACCCGCCGGCTCAACGGGCTCGCGGCCGCCTCTCTCCGCCCGTGACCGGGGCTGAGCGGGCGATGTTGAACGTCGCGCTGACGGGCAACATCGCCGCGGGCAAGTCCGCCGTCGCCGGGCTGTTCCGGCGATGGGGCGCCACCGTCATCGACGCGGACGAGATCGTGCGGGAGGTCCAGGCGCCGGGGGGGCCGGTGATCCGGGAGATCGCCGAGCGGTTCGGGGAGTCGGTGGTGCGGGCGGACGGATCGCTCGACCGTCCCGCGCTCCGCCGCCGGGTGCTGGCCGATCCCGAAGCGCTGGCGGCGCTCAACCGGATCGTGCATCCGGCGGTACACGCGAGGCGGGCGGAGCTGATGGCGGCGGCTCGGTCGCGAGGCGACCGCCTCGTCGTGAGCGACATTCCCCTGCTCTTCGAGGCGGCCGATCCGAGCGAGTTCGACCTGGTCGTCCTGGTGGACGCGCCGGAGGAGGTGCGGCTCGCGCGCCTGATCGAGCACCGCGGGCTCGATGAGGCGGAGGCACGGCGGATGATTGGCGCGCAGACGCCGTCGGGGGAGAAGCGCGCACGGAGCGACTTCGTCATCGAGAACGACGGCGACCTGGCGGCGCTGGAACAGGGCGCGGAACTCGTGTGGCGCGCGCTGGTCTCCCGCGCTTGACCTCGACCGCGACTCCGCCTATCCTCCCACCCGCCACCACACGACGGAGCTCGCCTTGTCCAATGTTCCGGACGATCTGGTCTACACCAAAGAGCACGAATACGTGGCCCGGACCGACGATCCGGCCGTCGTCCGGATCGGCATCACCGACTACGCGCAAGGCGAACTGGGCGATGTCGTCTTCGTGAACCTGCCGAAACCCGGCGACAAGGTGGACGGGCATCAGTCCTTCGGCACCATCGAGGCCGTGAAAGCGGTGTCGGAGCTGTACGCGCCCGTGGCAGGCGAGGTCGTCGAGGTGAACGCCACGCTGGAGCACGATCCGGCGGTGGTGAACCGCGACCCGTACGGCGACGGCTGGATGATCGCGCTTCGGGTCACGAGCCCGGCGGAGCTCGGCGGCCTGCTGTCGCCCAGTGCATACCGGGCCCACATCGGAGAGTGACGCGAGTCGTGGGAGTCGTCGGCGTGGACCTGAATCGGTGGGCGAACGGAAACCTGAACCAGCGATGCCCCGGGTTGGTGACCTCGGGGCGTTTTTGTGTACTCTTTGACGACCCAAAGGCCCTACAGTCATGACCACGGTCCGCACACCCACCTCCGCCACCCCCGAGCTTCACGTCCTCCATCCGAGCCATTTCGCCTACCGGCACATCGGGCCCCGGCGGTCCGACGTGGGCGAGATGCTGGCGGTGCTGGGGTACGACTCGATCGAGGCGTTCATCGACGCCATCGTGCCCGAGGAGATCCGCCTCCGCCGTCCGCTGGCGCTGCCGCCCGGACGGAGCGAGCGCGAGGTGCTCCAGGCGCTCCGCGGTCTCGCGGGGATGAACCGGGTCTTCCGCTCCTACATCGGGATGGGCTACGCCGGGTGCTTCACCCCGCAGGTGGTGCAGCGGAACGTGCTCGAAAATCCCGGCTGGTACACGGCGTACACGCCGTATCAGGCGGAGATCTCCCAGGGCCGTCTCGAGGCGCTGCTCAACTACCAGACGATGGTGTCCGACCTCACCGGGCTCGCGATCGCCAACGCCTCACTGCTCGACGAGGCGACGGCGGCCGCTGAGGCGATGGCGCTGACGCTCGCGGTGAGCAAGGTGACCAGCGATCCGGTCTACCTGGTGGACGAGTATTGCCATCCGCAGACGATCTCGGTGGTGCAGACCCGGGCCGAGGCGCGCGGGATCCGCGTCGTGGTCGGCGAGCCCGAGACGTTCACCTTCGAGCCCGGCGTCATCGGGGCGCTGGTGCAGTACCCCGCCACCGACGGCGCGGTGCGCGACTTCCGCTCGCTCGCCGAGCGGGCGCACGCGGCGGGCGCACTCGTCACCGCGGCCACCGACCTCCTGGCTCTCACCGTGCTGCTGCCGCCGGGCGAGTGGGGCGCCGACATCGCGATCGGGAACAGTCAGCGGTTCGGGGTGCCGATGGGCTACGGCGGGCCGCACGCCGCTTTCTTCGCGACCCGCGAGGCATACAAGCGGTTCATGCCGGGACGGATCATCGGCGTGTCGCGCGACCGCGACGGCCGCCCCGCGCTCCGGATGGCGCTGCAGACCCGGGAGCAGCACATCCGGCGCGACAAGGC
>CAYPAE010000416.1:0-2509 GCA_964408595.1 uncultured Gemmatimonadaceae bacterium
GTTCAGCAGGACTCGTCCGCCGCTCATCCCGTGATCCAGCGTCGGACGGAGCGAGTGCAGGTAGACCGACACCACGCCGATGGTGTTTCTCCCTATCGGAACCAGCCGCTGCTTGCCACCCTTTCCCAGCACCCGGACCAGGCTCTCGGGCAGCAGCAGATCGGTGAGGACGAGACCGCAGAGCTCGGAGACGCGGAGCCCCGCCCCATAACCCAGCTCGAGCAACGCCCGGTCACGCCACCCGAGCGGATCGTCGATCCCCGGAGCCGCCAGGAGAGCCTCCACCTCGCGCGCGCTCACGGTGTCCGGGAGGGTTCGCCCGCGCCGCGGCGTCTCCAGCCGGTCGCTCGGATCCTCGGAGACGCGGCCCTCTCCCACCAGGAACCCGTAGTAGGTCCGGATGGCGGACACCTCGCGCCGAATCGTCGCGGCGCTGAGACCGAGGTCCTTGAGCAGATACACGAAGTCGCGGAGCAGCGCCCGGCCGACCCGACTCGGGTCGCGTACTCCCCGGGAGAACGCGAACTCTCCCATCCGCCGCAGATCCCGCAGATAGGCCTCGACCGTATTCGGGGTGTGGCCGGCCTCGAGGGAGAGGAAGTCACGGAAGCCCTCGAGCCAGAAGTCGCGGTCGATCTGGTCCCGGACCGCCGGCGCCGTCATTCCTCCGGCCGGGTCTGGAGCCGCCGGCGCACCTCGGCGACCTCGGCGGGCCCGACGTCGAGCAGCTCCGCGGCGACTGCCATCAGCCGGTCCTCCTGGGCGCCGATCGCGCCGTCGCCGAACGCGACGGTCCACATCCGCTCCACCAGCTCGAGACGCTGCGCGCGGCCGAAACGTTGGCGGAGACGGTCGGCGTAGAGCGCGAACCGGGTGCGGCGCTCCTCCTCCGGCGCCGGCTCGGACAGCGACCGGCCGCCGGGCAGGCCCCAACGCTCGCGTAGATGCCCGGCGACCAGCTCGCGGTCCTCGGGGGTGAGCACCGGATCGGCGTACGCCAGCTCGAGCACCAGGAGCGCCGCCGCCTCGCGGGCGGATCCCTCGGCGATGTCGGTTCCCTTGAGAAACGAGGGCGCCGCGGGATCGAGCGCGTCACGGGTCGCGTGCCAGAGTCGCTCGCGTGCCCGTCGGCGCCGGGCAGCCCAGTACCAGACCGCACCGGCCCCGACGAGGAGCAGCGTGACGATGCCCATCGTCCGGTTCACCCCCTCCAGGATGCCGACGATGCGCTCCCAGTTGGTGCCGATCAGCGTGCCAAGGAGGGTGATGCCGCCGTACCAGATCGCGGACGCGGTCGCTATGGGTACGAAGGTCCGGACCGCCCCGAGGCGCACCAGGCCCGCGAACGGGGGCACCACGGCCCTGATGCCGGGGAGAAACCGGCTGATGAAGATGCCGGCGATACCGAACCGGAGGTATTCGCGCTCGAGCACGGCGAGCGAGCGGGGCGCGAGCAGACGATGGCCGGTCCGGCTGGCGAAGAGCCGGTGGCCGAAGCGGCGCGCCGCCAGATAGACGAGCGCCGCGCCCGCGAGGTTGGAGATCCAGGTGACCAGGAAGACGAGAACCGGGGTGGTGACGCCGCGATGGGAGAGGAACGCGCCCAGCCCGACCGCCGCATCGGAGGGGACCGGCGGCACGACGTTCTCCACCGCGGCGAGGAGGGCGAGAACGCCGTAGATGGCCGCAGGTGGCAGACTCGAGACCCATTCCAGCAGGGCTTCGATCAGCGTGCCTCCAGCACGGCAACCGCGATCACGGCCAGCCCTTCACCTCTCCCGATGAATCCCATCCCCTCGTTCGACTTGGCCTTCACGCCGATCGCACCGGGCGGGACGCCGAGCCGCCCGGCGAGCGAGGCGGCCATGGCCGGGAGATGGGGGCCGAGTCGCGGGGCCTCGGTGATGACGGTCAGGTCGGCCTGCACCAGCGCGTGCCCCCGCCCGCGCACCAGCTCGTGCGCCGTGCGCAGGAGCTCCATCGAGTCGGCGTCCTTCCACTGGGGATCGGAGTCGGGAAAGAGCTGTCCGATGTTTCCCGCGGCCGCGGCGCCCAGAATGGCGTCGGTGAGCGCGTGGGCGACGGCGTCGGCGTCGGAATGGCCGGCGAGGCCCCGCTCCCCCGGAATGCGTACCCCAGCGAGGATCAGCGGACGCGTGTCGGTGAAGCGATGCGAGTCGTAGCCGATGCCGACTCTCATGGCAGGCGGGCGGGCGGCCCGGCGGGCCGGCGGGCAGAGGGTCCGACGCACAGTCCCCAATTCCTCGCCAGGCCTTGGTGGCGCTGCCCCCGTGCCCGCCGGCCCGCCTGCCCGCCCACCCTCATGCCGCCGCGATCTCCTCGAGCACGGTGTAATCCTGCCGCCGCCTGCGCGCCTGGTAGCCCGCGTCGCGGATGATGCGGTCGATCTCCCCCAGCGTCGTCCGGTAGGTGGTGCCGGCCGCGGAGACGACGTTCTCCTCCATCATCAGGCTGCCGTAGTCGTTGGCCCCGAAGCGGAGGGCGATCT
>CAYPAE010000417.1:0-2500 GCA_964408595.1 uncultured Gemmatimonadaceae bacterium
GGCACGATGTCGTGATAGCGAGTAGACCCCACAATGGTATTGGTCGCGAGATCCCGAACCGCCCAGGGCAACATGTGGCCCTGGAGTTGCCCCGCCAATGCTTCCGCGATGTAGTCGGCGGTGTGAGTGGCGGCCGGCACCGAGGTAAACCAGAGCTCCCATAGCTTGCCGTCGGCGGCAGCCGCAATCAGGCCATCCGAATGGCCCGGACTCAACGGCTCGAGCCGGACGCCATGGCCCTCGAGGGTCACCGGCTCTGGGGTTCTCATAGCCGCGCTCCGTTCGGGAGACAGCGAAGCGAGGGTCGAAGGCCGCCTACGACATGCGCATCGGCTGCGGGCGACTAGACGGCGCGGGTCCCGGCAACCCGATCGGCCGGGGGCCCTTGATTCAGCGAGCCCGTCGGGCCAACAGCCACCCCGCCCGCCGTACGCTGGGCGGAAGCTTCAGGCCTATTTCGCGTCGGGCAACGGCGGGCAGTACGTGATGGTGATCCCGGAGCTCGATCTGGTGTTTGCTGCTGACGGCGGTAACTACGCCGATGCCGCGAACTGGACAACAGCTCGGGAGCTGGTGCCGCGTTACGTGCTCCCGGCCGTGCTCCCCGTGAGATAGCCGCGACCGGGCGAGGCGCAATTGCTGAAGCAGAAGAATGAAGAATGCCCGGGCCGGGATTCGAACCCGGACGGGGTTGCCCCCAGAGGATTTTAAGTCCCAAGCGTCTACCAGTTTCGCCACCCGGGCGGGAAGCGCATGCAATATACCCCGCCCCGCTGGACCCCACCGACCGTCGCCCTACCCCGACAGCGTCTCCCGCCGCACCCCGGACGCCGCGCGCGTGCTCCATACCGCCGGCTCGCGGCCGAAGCTGTCGCGGAAGTCCCGCGCGATCTCCGCGAGGATCCGCGCGCTCCGGTCCTCCGGTGCCAGCACCACGACGGCGCCGCCCCAGCCCGCGCCCGTCAGCCGGGCGCCGTACGCGCCGTGCTCCATCGCCAGCTTCACGATCGCGTCCGCCTCCGGAATCGTGGAGCGATAGTCCACCCTGAGCGACTCGTGCCCTTCCACCAGCAGCCAGCCGAGCTGTCCGAGATCGCCCCGGGCCAGGGCGTCGGCCGCCATCCGCGTGCGGAACGTCTCGGTCACCACGTGCCGCGCCCTCGCGGCCAGGTCGGGAGCCAGACGGGCGTTGACCGTGGGCAGGTCGTCGGTGGAGAGATCCGCCAGGTGCGCCAGCCCCGGCCATAGCTGGCGACACAGCGCGAGCGCCTCCTCGCACTCCCGCCGCCGCTCATTGAGCTCGCCCCCGGTGAGCCGGTGGGAGACCCCGGTCTCCACCACCCAGAGCCGGCCCGCGAGCGGCACCCGCTGGATCCCGCCGCTCGCCGTCTCGAAGAGCAGCGCCGTGCCCGGGGCGGCGTGCGCCGCGATCGTCTGATCCATCCTTCCGCAGCGGACCCCGACCTGGTCGTGTTCCGCGCGGTACCCGACCTCGACCAGCTGCGCCGGGGTGAGTCTCCGCCCAGCGAGCAGGCTCAGCGCCTTGGCCGCCCCGACGGTGAGCGCCGCCGACGAGGAGAGCCCCGCCCCCACCGGCAGGGTCGTCGCCACCGCGACACGGGCGCCGACCGGCGCGGCGCCGATCGCCCGCAGCTCGCGGACGACGCCGACCAGGTAGTCGGTCCAGTCACGCCGGAACGGCCGGTCGATCTCCACCCCTCGCACGGTGCCGTCGAGCGCGGAGACGAAGAACCAGCCGTCCTCCAGCGCCGCCGCGACCGCCGTGCGCCGCTCCAGCCCCACCGGGAGCACCGGCCCCCCGTTATAGTCGGTGTGCTCGCCGAGCAGATTCACCCGGCCCGGCGCGGAGGCCGCCACCGCGGCACGGCTGGAAAACGAGGACTCGAACAGCGAACTTGCCAGTCTCACGGACGACATTCGCGTCACGGGGGTCGGCATCTCTCTGGAGGGACTGTGGGGTATGGCGCGCGGTGTCTGGGAGTCCTCGTCTGCCTGGCGGCGCCCTCGGTGGCGCGGGCTCAGCTCGCGCCCGTCGGCGTCCCCCCCGGCGTGCTCCGAGTCGAGGTGGACGGCGCCTTCGACTCGTGGGACAAGCGGTTCCGCGACGGGAGCACGGAGGGGCTCGGGCTGGACTTCTCCGGCCCCGCGCTCGACAGCGATCTCCTGCCCCTGCTCGCGCCCTACGACACCATCGTCCAGCGGGTCACCGGACTCGGCGGCTTTCGATTCAATCTAGGCACCGTCACCACCGAGGCGCAGGCCGACGTCTCCAGCGCCGTGCTCGGCCTCACCCTCGGCGTCATCCGGTCCATCGCGGTCTTCGGCCGGCTGCCGCTCGCGCGCGCGAGAATGCAGTCCGACATCGACCTCGACACCACAGGCGCCAACGCCGGCCTCAATCCGGGCACGGCTTCCCAGGACCCATTCTTCGCTCAGTTCGACGCGGCGCTGAGCACCCTGGCGGCGCAGATCGCCGCCG